>NZ_JBHWCL010000050.1:6268-54536 GCF_042735125.1 Kitasatospora sp. NPDC059599
CGCGAAAGGGCGGGTCCCCTCCTGGTGGAGGGGACCCGCCCTTTCGTCTGGCAGCAGCCGCAGCGTTACTCGGGGAAGCCCGGGATCACGCCTTCGCCGTCGGCCATCAGGAGGTCGCGGACCTCGTCGATCGTCGCGTCCGCACTCGGCAGGATCAGCTCGGACGGCTCCAGCGAGTCCAGCGGCACCGGGGTGCCGTACTGCTTCACCGCCTCCAGCAGCTTGCCGTAGGCCCGGCGGAAGAGCTCCTCGTCCCCCGAATCCACTGCGGTGACGAGCTCGGAGTCGAGCTCGTTGAGCAGGTTCAGGTGGTCCTCGCCCACCTCGAACTGCCCTTCACCCATGACCCTCATGATCATGCCGTGCGTCTCCCTGGTTCGTGGGGGTCGAGCTCAGATCACTTGTTGTAGTTGATGCGCGGGGTGTCCTGCTGCTGCTGCGGCTGGGCCTCGGGCTTGCCCTGCTCGATCGCGGCCGGACCCGAGGCGGGACCGCCGGACAGCTCGGCCTTCATCCGGGCCAGCTCCAGCTCGACGTCGGACCCGCCGGCGACGCGCTCCAGCTCGGCCTCGATGTCGTCCTTGCGGCCGAGACCGCTGGCGTCGTCGAGCGCGCCCGAGGCGAGCAGCTCGTCGATCGCACCGGCCCGGGCCTGCATCTGGGCGGTCTTGTCCTCGGCGCGCTGGATGGCCAGGCCGACGTCACCCATCTCCTCCGAGATCCCGGAGAAGGACTCGGCGATGCGGGTCTGCGCCTGCGCGGCGGTGTACGTCGCCTTGATGGTCTCCTTCTTGGTGCGGAAGGCGTCCACCTTGGCCTGAAGCCGCTGGGAGGCGAGGGTGAGCTTCTCCTCCTCGGCCTGCAGCTGCTGGTACTGCGTCTCCAGATCGGTGATCTGGGACTGCATGTTGGCCTTGCGGGTCAGCGCCTCGCGGGCGAGGTCCTCACGGCCGAGGGACAGCGCCTTGCGGCCCTGGTCCTCGTACTTGGCCGACTGCTGCTGGAGCTGGGTCAGCTGGAGTTCGAGGCGCTTTCGCGAGGTCGCGACGTCCGCGACACCACGCCGTACCTTCTGCAGCAGTTCGAGCTGCTTCTGGTAGGAGTAGTCGAGCGTCTCACGGGGATCCTCCGCCCGATCCAAGGCTTTGTTCGCCTTGGAGCGGAAGATCAGCCCCATACGCTTCATGATTCCGTCGCTCATGGGCCTCGGGTGCCCCCTTCTCCGGGCTGCGGTCTTATCTCGTTACCAGACACGACGAGTGTATGTGCAGCGAGCCCATCGCCGCAGTGCACCTGCCTGCAACAAGACTGCTACAGCGACCAGGGGTGTTTCCTCCTCCCCCGGGTGGATCCGCCCCTCATCCCCCCCATCGTCCATCCGACTGATCCCCTACGGGAAGCCCCCGGGAAACCCGGTTCGGGCGACCACCCCGCGGTATCGATATGCGTTCGGTTCCGAGGGCACCCGTGGAAGCGGCTCCGCACCCCGTACGCTGGGGGTGTGTTCCGACGCCGTTCAGATGATGCCGCCGCCTCCGCCACCGTGCTGGAGAAGCAGGACGAGACGCCCCAGGCCCGCCACCCGGAGGCCAAGAAGGGCCGCCCCACCCCCAAGCGCAACGAGGCCGAGGCCCACCGGCGCACCCGGGTGACGGTGCCCAAGGACCGCAAGGAGGCCAGCCGCCAGGCCCGCGACCGGATGCGGGGCGAGCGCGAGAAGCAGCGCCAGGCGCTGATGAACGGCGACGAGCGGCACCTGCCGGCCCGCGACAAGGGCCCGGTGCGCAAGTTCGCCCGTGACTACGTGGACGCCCGCTGGTCGCTCGCCGAGTTCTTCCTCCCGGCCGCCGTGGTCATCCTGGTACTGAGCATCATCAAGGTCCAGCAGATCCAGGTGCTCTCCACGCTGCTGTTCCTGCTGTTCTTCGTCTTCGTGATCCTGGACTTCGCCCGCCTCGGCCTCGGCCTGCGCAAGCAGCTCGCCGAGCGGTTCCCGACCGAGAACACCCGCGGCACGGTCGCCTACGGCATCATGCGCACCCTGCAGATGCGCCGGCTGCGCCTGCCCAAGCCGCAGGTGCGGCGCGGGGAGAAGCCCTGACCGCCGAACCGGTCGACTCCGGCTGGGCCCCGCCTTCCTGGGAGGGGCCCGGCCTGTACGCGCTGCCGGGGCAGGGCCACGGCGGCCACGACCGGCTGGCCCAGGAGCGCCTGCTGCCCTCGCGCAGCGGGTCCTTCGCCGGCGGCACCGCCGCCTGGCTGGACCGGCTCGGCGGACTGCGCAACTTCGTCCGCCAGGAACTCGTCTCGCGCCAGCTCGCCGAACAGCTGACCGGCCGCAGCGCGCAGCGGGTCCTGGACATCGGCTGCGGCCAGGGCACCCAGGCCCTGCGGCTGGCCCGGGCCGGCCACCACGTCACCGGGATCGACTCCGACCCGGTCGCGCTCGGCGTCGCCCAGGGGGCGCTCGCCGAGGAGCCGGCGGAGGTCCGCGGCCGGCTGCAGCTGCTCAGCGGGGACGGCCACCAGTGCGGGCGCTGGTTCGGCCCGCGCAGCTTCGACGTGGTGCTCTGCCACGGCGTCCTGATGTACCTGCCCGACCCGGACCCGATGATCGCCTCACTGGCCCGGCTGCTGGCCCCCGGCGGACTGCTCTCGCTGCTGGTCCGCAACCGCGACGCGCTCGCGCTGCGGCCCGCCGCCGCCGGCGACTGGCGGGCCGCGCTGCACGCCTTCGAGAGCGACCGGTACTACAACCGGCTCGGGCTGGCCGCCCGCGCCGACCGGCTCGCCGACCTCTCCGTCACCCTCTCCGAGGTGTCGGTGCCGCTCCGGCACTGGTACGGCGTGCGGGTCTTCACCGACAACGCCCCCGACGACGCGGCCCCGCCGGTCGACGGACGGCAGCTGGCCCAGCTGCTGGAGGCCGAGGACCGGGCCGGCCGCACCGACCCGTACCGGCAGGTCGCCGCGCTGCTGCACGTGATCGGGGCGAAGTAGGGCGCCTGCCGCGCCCGCCCCGGCCGAGGGCCTACTCCTCGTGCAGGCTCATCGCGTAGACGACCCGGTCGTCCTCCAGGAGCACCGCGGTGTCGACGCCGTCCTCCGCGAGCTGCTTCCAGGACTCGCCGATCCAGGTCTCGGCGTCCCCCTGGCCGGCGAACTCCTCCTGGCTGCCGCCGGGCGTCACCGCGCTGCCGTCCGCCTTCTCGTACCGCCACGTCCACGCCATGCCCGGCTCCTCCCACTGACGACACTGCCTGTGTTGCTGCGCACCTTAGCCTGCCCGGCCGGATCTTCCGTATGCCTCGTCCGGCAGGATGTCCGGCATGGCGACCCTCCCCCCGCTCCCCCGCACGCTGCTGCTCGGCGGCGCCCGCTCCGGCAAGTCGACCCGGGCCGAGCAGCTCCTCGCCGACCGCCCGGACGTCCTGTACGTGGCCACCGGCGGCACCCGGGACGGGGACGACGAGTGGGCCCGGCGGGTCGCGCTGCACCGCGAGCGCCGGCCGGCGAGCTGGCGCACCGCCGAGACCTGTGACCTGGAGGCCGTGCTGGCCGACACCGCCGATCCGGCGCCGGTGCTGGTCGACTGCCTGGCGCTCTGGCTCACCGCCGTGATGGACGAGTGCGACGCCTGGGACGACGGGGTCTGGGAGGACCGGGGCGAGGCCGCGGTGCAGCGGCGCTGCGAGGCACTGGCGGCGGCCTGGGCGGCCACCGGGCGGACGGTCGTCGCCGTGAGCAACGAGGTCGGCATGGGTGTCGTCCCCGCCACCGCCGCCGGGCGGCGCTTCCGCGACACCCTGGGCCGGCTCAACATGGCCGTGGCGGACGCCTCGGAGCGGGTCCTGCTGGTCGTGGCGGGGCAGGTGCTGACCGTCAAGCCAGCCGCGGGCTGAACATCTTCGGCGTGTAGCCTTCCGGACGATGGACACGACCGTGGATCTCGATACGTTCTCCTCGCTCGTCGAGCGCCCCGACGAGAGCGCCCGGCGGGCCGCCGACGAACGCTGGCAGGCCGCCGACCGACCGCGCGGCGGGCTCGGCAGGCTGGAGGAACTGGGCAGCTGGCTGGCCTCCGTGCAGGGTCGCTCCCCGGTGCGCCCGGTGTCTGCGCCCAAGGTGCTGCTGTTCGCCGCCGACCACGGCGTGGCGGCACTCGGCGTCTCCCGGATGCCCGCCGTCGGCGGCACCGCGGCCCGGGTGCGGGCCGTGCTGGACGGCACCGCGCCGGTGGCCAAGCTGGCCGCGCGCTACGGCGCCGACGTGCGGGTCGTCGACGTCGCGGTGGACGTCGACCCGGCCGACTTCCCGGACGAGGTGGTCGCCCACCGGATCCGGCGCGGCTCCGGGCGGATCGACGTCGAGGACGCGCTCACCCCGGAGGAGACCGCCCGGGCCTTCCGGGCCGGCATGGCCGTCGCCGACGAGGAGGCCGACGCCGGCACCGACCTGGTACTGCTCGGCGACCTCGGGGTCGGCTCCACCACGGTGGCCGGCGTCCTGGTCGGCGCGCTGTGCGGAACGGACGCGGCGGCGGTCACCGGGCGCGGCTCGGGCATCGACGACCGGGTCTGGATGGTCAAGTGCGCCACCATCCGGGACTCGCTGCGGCGGGCCCGGCCGGTGCTCGGCGACCAGCTGGCGCTCCTCGGCGTCACCGGCGGGGCCGACTTCGCGGCGATCACCGGCTTCCTGCTGCAGGCGGCCGTCCGGCGGCTGCCGGTGGTGCTGGACGGTGTGGTCGCGGCGGCCTGCGCGCTGGTCGCGCAGCGGATCGCCTTCCGCGCACCCGAGTGGTGGCGGGCCGGGCAGTCCAGCGGCGAGCCGGCCCAGGCGAAGGCGTACGACCGACTGACCCTGACGCCGCTGCAGGACCAGGGGATCACCATGGGCGAGGGCGTCGGCGCGCTGCTCGCGCTGCCGCTGCTGCAGGCGGCGGGGGACGCGCTCTCGGACGAGACCCCGAAGCCGTTCGTACCGGCGGCGCCCGCCGCGCCGAAGGAGCAGCCGAGGCTGCCCTCGGCGGCGGACCTGCTGCGGAAGCTGTAGGCGGCAGGGCCGACCGGGCGCCGGAGACCCAGGGCCGGAGACCGGGACCGGGACCGGGCCGTCGCCTCGGTCCCGCGCGATTTCCCGCGCCCCCGGGCGGACGCCCGGCAGTCCGGAGAACGCCCCGCGCAG
Organism: Kitasatospora sp. NPDC059599; assembly: GCF_042735125.1. NCBI lineage: Bacteria > Bacillati > Actinomycetota > Actinomycetes > Kitasatosporales > Streptomycetaceae > Kitasatospora > Kitasatospora sp. NPDC059599. The sequence goes on from NZ_JBHWCL010000050.1 coordinate 11,456, forward strand.
GGGCGTTCCCGCGGTGAGAGGAACGCGTTGATGACGGACCGCACTGCTCGGGCCACGTGGGAGGACGGGCTGCGGTTCGGGTTCGGGACCCTGTCCGTGCTGCGGGTGCGGGTGGAGCGCTGGGACCGGGCGGCGGGGGCCCGGGCGATGGCGACGGCCCCGCTGGTGGGACTGGTGCTGGGCGCGCTGGCCGCCGGGGCGGGGGCGCTGGTGGCCTGGCGGGCCGGCGGGCCGCTCGGGGCGGTGGCCTCGGTGGGCGTGCTCGCCGGGCTGACCCGGGGCTTGCACCTGGACGGCTTGGCGGACGTCGCCGACGGGCTCGGCAGCGGGAAGCCGGCCGAGGACGCGCTGCGCATCATGAAGCAGTCCGACATCGGCCCGTTCGGCGTGCTGACCCTGGTCCTCGTACTGCTGGCCCAGACCGCAGCACTGGCCGGTCAGTTCGGGCACTCGCCGCTGCGCGGCGCGCTCGCGGTGCTCGCCTCGGCGACGGCCGCCCGCTGCGCGCTCGCCTGGGGCTGTCTGCGGTCGGTGCCCGCCGCCCGGCCGGGCGGGCTGGGCGCGGTGGTCGCGAGCACGGTGACACCCGCCGGGGCGGTCGCCGGGACGGCCGGATCGGCACTCGTCCTGGCCGCACTCGGACTGTTCGACGGATGGTCAGCTCTCCGTCTCCCGCTGGCCCTTGTGTTCGGGGTCGGCTGCGCCCGACTGCTGCTCGGGAGGTGCGTGCGGCGCTTCGGCGGAATCACCGGGGACGTGCTCGGGGCGATGGCCGAGACCGCCGCGACGGGAGCGCTGTTCGCCCTGGCGTTGCTCGGCTGACACCGGGCGGCGCGTGATCCCAGCATGCGGACTACCATGCGTGGAGCACCGCAGCCCTGCACCGTGGCAGGTCCTGCCCGCCCGGCGCGTTCCGAGGAGCCGGGGCCTCCGGTGTGCGCGGCCGCTCCGGCGGGCGCGCGCAACCAGGGGGCCCGGACCCGGAGGCCCGCCGGCGGACGGCCTGCGACGGCGGGCTGCGCCGGTGCGGCAGCCGCGCCGCGACCGGCCGTGGACCGCGAAAGAACAGGACGCATTACGTGACTGCATTGTCTGTGAGCACCTCCTCCGCCGCCTCGCTGCGCGCGGACGCCCTGGTGGTCGGTGTCGCCAAGGGCCCGAAGGGCATCGTGCTGGCCCCCGGCGCCGAGGCCGTGAACGAGGCGTTCGAGGGCAAGCTGGCCGAGGTCCTCAGCACCCTGGGCGCGACCGGCGCCGAGGGCGAGGCCGTGAAGGTCCACTCCCCCGCCGGCCTGAAGGCCGCGCTCGTGCTCGCGGTCGGCCTCGGCGAGGCCGGCGAGGAGGGCTACGGGCTCGAGGCGCTGCGCCGCGCCGCCGGTGTCGCCGCCCGCGCCCTGGCCGGTGCCAAGAAGGCTGCGCTGGCCCTGCCGGCCGAGTCCGCCGCGGAGATCGAGGCGGTCGCGCTGGGCGGCCTGCTCGGCTCGTACGCCTTCGGCACGTACAAGGGCAACGGCAACGGCAAGGAGCCGGTCGGCGAGCTGGTCCTGCTGGCCGCCCGCAAGGGCAGCAAGGACGCCAAGGCCGCCGTGGAGCGGGCCGCCGCGCTCGGCGAGGAGATGAACCGCGCCCGCGACCTGGTCAACACCGCCCCGAACGACCTGAACCCGAAGAGCTTCGCCGCGATCGCCCAGGCGGCCGGCAAGGAGCACGGCCTCAAGGTCGAGGTGCTGGACGAGAAGGCGCTGACCAAGGGCGGCTTCGGCGGCCTGCTGGGCGTCGGCGTCGGCTCGACCAACCCGCCGCGCCTGGTGAAGGTGGCCTACACCCACCCGAAGGCCAAGGCCACCCTGGCGTTCGTCGGCAAGGGCATCACCTACGACTCGGGCGGCATCTCGCTGAAGCCGGCCGGCCACAACGAGACCATGAAGTGCGACATGGCCGGCGCCGCCGCCGTGTTCGCCGCCGTGGTGGCCGCCAAGCGCCTGGGCCTGGCCGTCAACGTGACCGCCTGGCTGGCGCTGGCCGAGAACATGCCGTCCGGCTCCGCCACCCGCCCGGGCGACGTGCTGCGGATGTACGGCGGCAAGACCGTCGAGGTCCTGAACACCGACGCCGAGGGCCGTCTGGTGCTGGCCGACGCCATCGTGCGGGCCGGCGAGGAGAACCCGGACGTCATCGTCGACGTGGCCACCCTGACCGGCGCCATGGTGCTGGCCCTGGGCAACCGCACCTTCGGCGTGATGGCCAACAACGACGAGCTGCGCGACGACCTGCACGCCCTCGCGGGCGAGGTGGGCGAGCAGTCCTGGCCGATGCCGCTGCCCGCCGACCTGCGCAAGGGCATGACCGAGTCGACCATCGCCGACCTGGCCAACATGGGCGAGCGGATGGGCGGCGGCCTGGTGGCCGGTCTGTTCCTCAAGGAGTTCGTGGCCGAGGGCATCGACTGGGCGCACCTGGACATCGCCGGCCCGGCGTTCCACGAGGGCGCCCCGTTCGGCTACACCCCGAAGGGCGGCACCGCGAGCGCGGTGCGCACCCTGGTCCGCTTCGCCGAGCGGACGGCGAACGGCAAGGCCTGATCAGGCACCCGCCGAGACGGGGCCCGGCGCGTGCGCGCCGGGCCCCGTTCGCGTCCCGGTCCGGTTACCTACGAGTAGGACGGGCGGCCGGGTCGCACCCTTGTTCGCTGCGGGCGAAACTTTGTTCCACAGTGCGGAAGAGACCGCCGCGGATGGCGCGGAAGACCCCCGTCCGGCGGCTGTCAATACTGCGCTGAGCTGCGATGATGCCCATCCGTGGGGGGTATTCCCGCCCCGGTGACCACTCCGTGGGACACCTCGGGGGTGGACCCGGACATCAGCTACCGCGAACAAGTGCGAAGATGTATTTCCGGCACGACTGGGCGCCTCACAAAGGCTTCCGACCCACCGGACCGTACCGGCCCGGCGACCCACCCCATTGCATGGAGGACGTGACGTGGCGAACGACGCCAGCACCGTTTTCGACGTAGTCATTCTCGGAGGCGGAAGCGGCGGTTACGCCGCGGCGCTCCGCGCCGCTCAGCTGGGCCTGAGCGTCGCCCTGGTCGAGAAGGGTGAGCTGGGCGGCACCTGCCTGCACCGCGGCTGCATCCCGACCAAGGCGCTGCTGCACGCCGCCGAGATCGCGGACGAGACGAAGGAGGCCGCCGAGTTCGGCGTGCTGGCCACCTTCCAGGGCATCGACATCAACGGCGTCCACAAGTACAAGGACGACGTCATCGCCGGCCTGTACAAGGGCCTGCAGGGCCTGGTGGCGTCCCGCAAGGTCACCTTCATCCAGGGCGAGGGCAAGCTCTCCTCGCAGACCTCGGTGGACGTCAACGGCCAGCGCATCGAAGGCCGCCACATCGTCCTGGCCACCGGTTCCGTGCCGCGCTCGATCCCGGGCCTGGAGATCGACGGCAACCGCGTCATCTCCTCGGACCACGCCCTCAAGCTCGACCGCATCCCGAAGTCAGCCGTCATCCTCGGCGGCGGCGTCATCGGCGTCGAGTTCGCCTCGGTCTGGAAGTCCTTCGGCGTCGAGGTCACCATCGTCGAGGCCCTGCCGCACCTCGTTCCGCTGGAGGACGAGAACTCCTCCAAGCTGCTGGAGCGCGCGTTCCGCAAGCGCGGCATCAAGTTCGAGCTGAAGGCCCGCTTCTCGGGCGTGGAGTACACCGAGACCGGTGTCCGCATCTCCACCGAGAACGGCAAGCAGATCGACGCCGACCTGCTGCTCGTCGCCATCGGCCGCGGCCCGGTCTCGGCCGGCCTCGGCTACGAGGAGAACGGCGTCGCGATGGACCGCGGCTACGTCCTCGTCGACGAGTACATGCGCACCAACGTGCCCACCATCTCCGCGGTCGGTGACCTCGCCCCGACCCTGCAGCTGGCCCACGTCGGCTTCGCCGAGGGCATCCTGGTCGCCGAGCGCCTGGCCGGCCTCAAGCCCGTGCCGATCGACTACGACGGCGTCCCGCGCGTGACCTACTCCAACCCCGAGGTCGCCTCCGTCGGCATCTCCGAGGCCAAGGCCGTCGAGCTGTACGGCAAGGACAAGGTCGTCACCCTCAAGTACAACCTGGCCGGCAACGGCAAGAGCAAGATCCTGAAGACCGCCGGCGAGATCAAGCTCGTCCAGGTCAAGGACGGCGCCGTGGTCGGTGTCCACATGGTCGGCGCCCGCATGGGCGAGCAGGTCGGCGAAGCCCAGCTGATCTACAACTGGGAGGCCCTGCCGGCCGAGGTCGCGCAGCTCATCCACGCGCACCCGACCCAGTCCGAGGCCCTGGGCGAGGCGCACCTGGCGCTGGCCGGCAAGGCCCTGCACGCGCACGACTGATCGCGCCCCACCCCCCTTTTCCGGTACTTCCCGTACGCAAGTACTTCCCGTACGCAAGACTTGATAGGAGTCGCTGAAACCATGGCGGTCTCAGTAACACTGCCCGCGCTGGGCGAGAGCGTTTCCGAGGGCACCGTCACCCGTTGGCTGAAGGCCGAGGGTGAGCGTGTCGAGGTCGACGAGCCGCTGCTGGAGGTCTCGACCGACAAGGTCGACACCGAGATCCCGGCCCCCGCTTCCGGCATCCTCTCCTCGATCAAGGTCGGCGAGGACGAGACCGTCGAGGTCGGCGCCGAGCTGGCGATCATCGACGACGGCTCCGGCGCCCCCGCGCCCGTCGCCGCCCCGGCCGCCGAGGCCGCGCCCGTTGCCGCTCCGGCTCCGGTCGCTGCTCCGGCTCCGGTCGCCGCCCCGGCCCCGGTCGCCGCCCCGGCCCCCGTCGCTGCCCCGGCCCCGGTCGCCGCCCCGGCCGCCCCGGCCGGCGACGCCACCCCGGTGCTGCTGCCCGCCCTGGGCGAGTCCGTCACCGAGGGCACCGTCACCCGCTGGCTGAAGGCCGAGGGTGAGACGGTCGAGGTCGACGAGCCGCTGCTGGAGGTCTCGACCGACAAGGTCGACACCGAGATCCCGTCCCCGGTCGCCGGCACCCTGGTGAAGATCCTGGTCGGCGAGGACGAGACCGCCGAGGTCGGCGCCCAGCTCGCGCTGATCGGCGCCGCGGGTGCCGTCGCCGCCGCCCCGGCCCCGGTCGCCGCTCCGGCCCCGGTCGCGGCCCCGGCCCCCGTTGCCGCTCCGGCTCCGGTTGCCGCTCCGGCCCCCGTTGCCGCTCCGGCTCCGGTTGCCGCTCCGGCCCCCGTTGCCGCTCCGGCTCCGGTCGCTGCCCCGGCTCCGGTCGCTGCCCCGGCTCCGGTCGCCGCCGCTGCCGACAACGGTGACGCCTACGTCACCCCGCTGGTGCGCAAGCTCGCCGCCGAGCACGGTGTCGCGCTGTCCTCCGTCGCCGGTACCGGCGTCGGCGGCCGCATCCGCAAGCAGGACGTCATCGCCGCCGCGGAGGCCGCCAAGGCCGCTCCGGCCCCCGTCGCCGCTGCCGCCCCGGCCGCCGCGCCGAAGGCCGCCGCCGCGCCGTCCGCCCTGCGCGGCCAGACGGTCAAGATGACCCGCATGCGCAAGGTCATCGGCGACAACATGATGAAGGCCCTGCACGAGCAGGCCCAGCTGACCAGCGTGGTCGAGGTGGACATCACCAAGATCATGTCGCTGCGCGGCAAGGCCAAGGACTCCTTCCTCGCCCGTGAGGGCGTGAAGCTGTCCCCGATGCCGTTCTTCGTCAAGGCCGCCGCCCAGGCGCTGAAGGCCCACGCGGTCGTCAACGCCCGGATCAACGACGCCGAGGGCACCATCACCTACTTCGACACCGAGAACATCGGTATCGCGGTGGACTCCGAGAAGGGTCTGATGACCCCGGTCATCAAGGGTGCGGGCGACCTCAACATCGCCGGCATCTCGAAGAAGACCGCCGAGCTGGCCGGCAAGGTCCGCGACAGCAAGATCACCCCGGACGAGCTGTCGGGCGCCACCTTCACCATCAGCAACACCGGTTCGCGCGGTGCGCTGTTCGACACCGTGATCGTGCCGCCGAACCAGGCCGCCATCCTGGGCATCGGCGCCACCGTCAAGCGCCCGGTCGTCATCGAGGCCGACGGCGGCACCGCCATCGGCATCCGCGACATGACCTACCTGTCGCTCTCCTACGACCACCGCCTGGTGGACGGCGCCGACGCCGCCCGCTACCTGGTCGCGGTCAAGGAGATCCTGGAGGCCGGCGAGTTCGAGGTCGAGCTCGGCCTCTGACCCCTCCACGGTCCTGCGGAACCCCGCGTCGTCCCCGGACGGCGCGGGGTTCCGCCGTTCCCGGCCGCGTCCGGCCGTTCCCGCGGCCCGATCTGCCGCTGCCGGACGCCGATCCGCGGTCCCGGACCCCCGATCCGCCGTTCCCGGCCCGGGCCACGCCGGGTCATGGCATGCGCGGACGCGGACGAACGGGGATGCTGGAGCGGTGATTGACGAGACGGACTTCTGGCAGATCATCGACGAAACCCGGGACGCCGCCGACGGCGACCCCGACGAGCAGGCCGACCGGCTGGTGGAGCAGCTCGTCCGACTGACCCCGGACGACGTGATCGACTTCGCCCGGCTCTTCGAGGCGCGGTTCCAGCGCGCCTACCAGTACGACCTGTGGGGCGCGGCCTACCTGCTGCTGGACGGCGCCTCCGAGGACACCTTCGACTACTTCCGCTGCTGGCTGATCGCCCAGGGCCGGGAGGTCTTCGAGGGCGGGCTGATCGAACCGGACGACCTGGCCGACCTGTTGCCCGAGTTCGACGAGGAGGAGGACGGCGAGGCCGAGGACATCGGCTACGCCGCCGACGAGGCGTACGAGCGGCTGACCGGGCTGCCGCTGCCCGAGGTGGGCGGGCGGCAGGCCGGACGGCCGTCCGGTCCCTCGCTGGACTTCGACGACCCGGACGTCATGGCGAAGCGCTTCCCCAAGTTGTGGGAGCGGTACGGGGACTGAGCGGGCCCGCCGCCCGGGTGTCGGGCCGGCCGCTGCCCCGGGGGGCGGGCCGGCCCGGGCTCGGGCCGGCCCGGTGCTCAGGTGGAGCTGCCGGACGAGCTGTCCTGCTGGACGCCCTTGAGGATCTGGTCCAGTACCGAGGGGTCCGGCGCGGACGGGTCGTCGTCCACGCCGCCCTCGAAGACCACGTAGCCGCCGCCCTTGGCCGGGACGGCGGCCAGCAGGACGTACCCCTGGGTGCCGTCCGAGGTGCGGATGTGCCAGCGCGTGGCGTAGCCGAGCACGCCGGCGACGCTGACGTAGCCGGAGCCGTAGTCGGTGTGCGAGGTGATCCCGGTGAAGATCTGCCCGGCGTAGGTGGGCATCGTGGCGTCGGCGGCCGCCTTGGGGGTGGCGCCCTGGACGGTGTCCTTCTCGACCGAGAACTGGCCGCGGATGCAGGAGTTGCCGTCCGCGCAGGTGTAGCGGCCGCTGCCGAGGTAGACCGTGGAGTGCGCGGAGTCGGCCACCGCGTCCCAGCCGTCGAACACCGGGACGGTGATCGCGTGCTGCGGGTCGGGGACGGTGGTCTTCAGCACCGGTGCGGGCTTGGGCGCCGGCACCGTGGGGCTGGTGGTGGGCCGGGTCGGGGTGGGGCTCGGGGCGGGGCCGTCGCTCTGGGTGACGGTGACCGTGGGCGCCGGGGTCGGGTCCGCCTTCGGGTCCCCGCCGCCGGTGCCGAACACGATCGCGGCGGTGATCGCGCCCACGGCCAGCACGCCGACGGAGATGCCGATGGCCAGGCCGGACCTGTTCCCGGCGGGGGCCGGGGGCGGGTAGCCGGGCCCCGGGTAGCCGTAGCCCGCGCCCTGGGCCGCCGGGTAGCCGGCCTGCCCCGGGTACCCGGCCTGCCCCGGGTACCCGGGCTGTCCCTGGTGGGCCTCCTGGCCCGGGTAGCCGTAGCCGGCCGCCGGGGAGCCGTCCTGCCCCGGGTAGCCGTAGGCCGGGGGCGTGGTGGCGCCGCCGGGGTAGCCGTAGCCGGGCTTCCGGTCGGAGGGCTGCCAGGCGGCCTCGGTCGGGGCCTCGGCGAGCGGTCCGGCGCCGCCCTGGAGCGGCCTGACCTCGTTGGTCCAGGCGTTGCCGTCCCACCAGCGCTCGTGACCGGGGGTGCCGTCCGCACCCGGAACCGGGTACCACCCGGGAGGCGTCGAGTTGCTCACGGCCGTACGGTACCCGCCGGGGCGGCGGTCCAGACAGGGCGAGCGGGTCACGACTCTGCACCGCCTCCGCGCCGCTTCGAGTCGGCTTCGACCCCGCTCCGAGTCCGCTCCGGGTCCGCTCCGGGTCGGCTGCGGGTGCGCCCCGGTGCGGCGGGCGCGCGCCGTCCGGGACGCGGGTCGCCGCCGGGGATCCCGGGGCTCAGTCGACCAGCCGCCGGGCCATCAGGACGTCGTCCACGTAGGACCCGTCGATCAGGAACTCCTCGGCCAGTGAACCCTCGACGGTGAACCCGCAGCTCTCGTAGAGGCGGCGGGCCGGGGTGTTCCAGCCGAGCACCCGCAGGGTCATCTTCCGGGCGCCCTCGGCCCGGGCCGCGTCGCAGACCGCCTCGACCAGGAGGCGGCCGACGCCGCGGCCGCGGACCGTGCCGTCGACGGCCAGGCCCTGGATCTGGCGGACGTGGCCGTTGGCGGCCAGCCGGGTCGGCGGGATCCGGCGGACGTAGCCGACGATCCGGCCGCCCAGAACGGCCAGCAGGTACTGCTCGGGGGTGTGGCGTTCGTCGAAGACCGCGTCGTCGGCGGGCGGTTCCGGGGAGACGTCGGACAGGGTGGACCAGGCGGCGCGGTTGAGGACGGCGAGTTCGCGCTCGTCCTCGGGCCGCGCCGGACGGATGATCAGATCGTCGTCGGGCATGCGCGTCATGCTAGTGAGGCGCCTGCGGACGTGACGGGCGGTCGGGACGGCCGGGATGGCCGAGAACCGTGGGAACGGCGGGGCCCGTCGGCAGGGTCGGAAGGCCCGGGACGCCCGGGAACTGCGAGGATGGGCGCATGCGCATCGCTGTCACGGGTTCCACGGGATTGATCGGTTCGGCGCTCGTCCGCTCCCTGCTGGCGGACGGCCACGAGGTGGTCCGGCTGGTCCGGCACCGGTCCAGGACGGGCCCGCAGCCCGACGGCAGCACGGCGATCGGGTGGAACCCGTTGCTCGGCGAGGTCGAGCGGGACGGGCTGGCCGGCGTCCAGGCGGTGGTGCACCTGGCCGGCGCCGGGGTCGGCGACCGCCGCTGGACGGACGCCTACAAGCGGGAGATCCGGGAGAGCCGGGTCTACGGCACCGAGACGCTGGCCGTGGCGCTGGCCGAACTCAAGGAGCCGCCCCGGGTCCTCGTGAGCGCCTCCGCCGTCGGCTGGTACGGGCAGACCGACGACCGGGTGATCGACGAGGACTCCCCCGCCGGCGACGACTTCCTGGCCGAGGTCTGCCTGGAGTGGGAGGCGGCGGCCAGGCCGGCCGAGCGGGCCGGGATCCGGGTCGTCCACCCGCGCACCGGGATGGTGCTGTCCGCGGCCGGCGGGGCCGGCGGGCGGCTGTTCCCGCTGTTCCGGCTGGGCCTGGGCGGTCGGCTCGGCAGCGGGCGGCAGTACTGGAGCTTCATCTCGCTGCACGACGAGGTGGCCGCGCTGCGCTTCCTGATCGACCACGACGACCTGTCCGGCGCGTTCAACCTGACGGCGCCGAACCCGGCGACCAACGCCGAGCTGACCACCGCGCTCGGGCGGGCGCTGCGGCGGCCGACGCCGTTCCCGGTGCCGGAGGCGGTGCTCAAGGTGGTGCTGGGCGAGCTGGCGGTCGAGGTGGTCGGCAGTCACCGGGTGGTGCCCCGACGGCTGTCGGACGCGGGTTTCCGCTTCACGCACCCGGACGTGTACTCAGCGGTGCTCGCGGCGCTGTGACGTACTCGCGCGGGGCTCCGTGCGTACCTCCGACTACGGCATCCACCCTGGCCAGGGGCATATGCCGGTCGGGGGTCGGACGGGGCTCCGGGAGGGGGCGCACGGGAGCACACAACGGGCGCGCCGCACGCCCCCGGTGACCGTACGCGCCCGCCGACCCCGAACCCGGCCGCCACGGCGCACTGTCCGTGACCGCGCCCCCGTCCGGTGCCGCACAACCCCTGCCGGCCTTCGAATCCGGCTCGATGCGCTTGTCTGATGCTCACACTGACTGGGCATCACCCTCCTCGGACCGTGTCCCGGCACCCCGCTGCCTGCGTCGGCCGGAGCCCCGGGACCAGGGAGGGAGCACCCCAGTGCCCACGTACGACTTCACCCGCCGCGCTCGTCGGCCGTCCGACCCGGACGTCGTCGTGGTCGGCGCCGGACTCGCGGGCCTGGCCGCCGCCCGCGCGCTCACCGGCCACGGCCTCGCCGTTCAGGTCCTCGAAAGCAGCGACCGGATCGGCGGCCGAATGGCCACCCGCGAACTGGACGGATTCCGGCTCGACGACGGCAGCCACCTGCTGAACACCGCCTTCCCCGAGCTGCGCCGCACGCTCGACCTCGACCGCCTCGACCTGCGCCCGCTCGCACCCGGCGTACTCGTGCACAGCGGCGGCCGCCGGTACCGCGCCGGGGACCCCCAGCTCACCACCGCCCGGCAGGCCGCCATCCGGGCCCCGCTCGGCAGCCCGCTGGACAAGGCCAGGCTCGGCAACTGGCTCGGTCGGCTCGCCACCACCCCGATCGCCCGGCTGCAGGCCCGACCCGAGACCACCACCGCCCGCGCGCTGGCCGGCCACGGACTCGCCCCGCGCACCGTCGACGGCTTCCTGCGCCCGCTGCTCAGCGCCCTGCTCAGCGATCCCGCACTCGGCACCAGCAGCCGGGTCGCCGACCTGGTGCTGCGCTCGTACGCCCGCGGGCGGCTCTGTCTGCCCGCCGGCGGAATCGCGGCGGTGCCCGCCCAGCTGGCCGCCACCCTGCCCGCCGGCACCGTCCGCACCGGGGTGCAGGTCACCTCGATCAGCGCGGACGGCGTGGAGACCCTCCACCACGGGCGGATCGGCGCCCAGGCCGTCCTGGTCGCCACCGACGCCCGCTCGGCCGCCGCACTGCTGCCCGGGCTACGGCTACCGGACTTCCACCCCGTCACGACCTTCTACCACGCGGCCGACCGGGCCCCGGTGGGCGAAGCCGTGCTGCTGCTCGACGGCGACCGGCCGAACGGGCACCCGCCGCTGGTCTCGCACTCGCTGGTGCTCAGCGAACTGCACCCCTCGTACGCCCCGGCCGGACAGGCACTGGTCGCCACCACGCTGCTCGGGCGGCGCGCCTTCGACGCGGGCGGCCCGGCCGGACTCGAACCGGCCGTCCGGGCCCGGCTCGCCGAGCTGTACGGCACCGCGACGGCGGGCTGGCAGTTCCTCAGCGTGCGGCACGTCCCGGACGCGCTGCCCGCGATGCCGCCGCCGCACAACACCCGGCGCCCGGTGCGACTGCTGGCCGGGCTGTACGTCGCCGGGGACCACCGGGACACCAGCACCGTGCAGGGCGCGCTGGTCTCCGGGCGGCGGGCGGCCCGGGCGGTGCTGCGCGACCTCGGCGTCCCGGCCGACGCGCGGGAGGTGGAGGCGGCGGCCTGAGGGCGCCGCGTTCCGGGCCCCGGGGCCGACCGCTCCGGGCCCGGGGCGGCTCCGGGCCCGTCACGCCCGCGCCTTGCCGGGCGGCGGCCCAGGCGGCGGGCCGCAAGCGACGGCGGCCCGCAGGCGACGGGCCGCAGGGCGCGGGGAGGCCTGCGCCCCGGGCCGGGAGGCGGTGAGCGCCCGGCCCGGGAGGCGGCCCGGACCCCACCCCCGTCAGATCACCCCCGCCTGGCGGGCCGTCTCCTCGAAGGCGCGGGCCACCGGGCTGCCGCGGTAGGGCGTGAGGCGGCGGTGGAAGTCCCGGACGTACTCCAGCGAGCGGGCCGAACGCATCTCCCCCGCCGCCCGCAGCGCGTCGGTCGCCATGGTGCAGGCCTCGTCGAGGTCCCCCATGCCGAGCCGGGCGGTGGCCAGCACCAGCCGGCAGAAGATCCGGCTGCGCGCGTAGGCGGGCGAGCGCAGCCGCAGTGACTTCTCGGCGTGCTGCGCGGCGGTGCGCCACTGCTGCAGGTCGCGGTAGCAGTGGGCGAACTCGTCGGAGAGCTGTGCCTCGTCGAAGTACCGTGCCCAGGCGGGGAGTTCGTCGCCGGTGCGGGCCGCCGCCAGGGCCCGTTCGGCGCGCACCAGGGCGGTGGTGCAGGACCGGACGTCGCCCAGCAGGCCGTGCCCGCGGGCCTCGGCGGCGTGCATCAGCGACTGGACCACCGGCGGGACGGCCGTGCCCACACCCTGCTGGGCGACCCGGGCGAGCTGGACCGCCTCCCGGCCGTGGCCGAGGTGGACGGCCTGCTGGCTCATCGTCACCAGCACGTAGCCGCCGAGCGCGCGGTCCCCCGCGGCCTGGGACAGGCGCAGCGCCTGGACGAAGTAGCGCTGGGCGAGCCCGTGCGCGGCGATGTCGAAGGACGTCCAGCCCGCCAGCCGGGTCAGGTCGGCGACCGCGCCGAACAGGGCCCGGCCGATCTGCTCGCCGTAGCGGCCGCGCAGCATCGGCTCGGCCTCGCTCTCCAGGTAGCGGACCAGCGCCTGGCGGGCGTGGCCGCCGCCGTAGGCGTGGTCGAGCGCGCGGAAGAGGTCGCCGACGGCGCGGATGGCGGCGATGTCGCCGCGGCCGACCCGCAGGGCGGGGCGGGACTCGCGGGCCGGGTCGGTGTACGGCGGCTCGACGGCGACCGGTGGACGGCGGCTCTGGGTGGGCACCCGCCCGATGGTGGGGGCGGTGCCGGTCGTCCCTGCGGTGCTGCGCGCGGTGGGCGCCCCGGGCAGGCCCACGGCCGGGCCGCGTGCCGGGCTCACGGGGGACGCGCCCGGCGCGCCCTGTGCGGCGCCGGTGGCGGGGCCTGAGCCGGCGGGCGGCGGGCCGGTGGCGGTGTCCTGGCGGGTCAGCGTGGAGCCGTCCCGGGCGACCCGCTCGTCGGTGCGGCCGATCAGCCAGTCCCGGCTGGGCACGACCAGTCCGGCCGGGGTGAAGGCGATCCGGCGCAGCTCGGACTGCGGGCCGTTGTCCTTGCGCCACATGCTCGCCACGATGTCCACCGCCTCCTGCGGGGTCTCGGCGAACTCCAGGCCGGCGTAGACCGGGGCGCAGGCGTCCAGGCCGAGGTCCTGGGCGGTGAGGCGGCGGCCCAGGCGGCGGGTGAAGACCTCGGCGATCAGGGCCGGGGTGGCGCCGCGGGGCTGCTGGCCGCGCAGCCAGCGGGTGACCGAGGTCTTGTCGTAGCGCAGGTCGAGGCCGTGTTCCAGGCCGAGTTGGTCGACCCGGCGGGCCAGGCCGGCGTGCGAGAAGCCGGCCTCCTCGATCAGCGCGGCGAGCTGGCCGTTCTGCGGGGCCGGGCCGGAGTGGCCGGTGCTCCGCGCGGGCGCGGGTGCGACGGGGCTCTCGTGCCGGTCGGGTGTGGCCTGCTCGGGCAGCCGCATTTCGTCGGCGGTCGGGTCGTCGGCGGTCAGCGTGTCGCCCGTCAGGGCGTCGGGGGCCAGGGCGTCGGGGGCGTCCGGAAGGCTCCGGCCGACCGGACCTCGGTGCCGGCCGAGCGGGTCGAGCGGTCCGTACGCCGGGTTGTCGGTTGCAGGCCGTTGGGGCATGTCTGTCAACACCTCTCGGACGTCGCACCGGGCTCTACCAGCACTTCGGCGGCCTGGGGCGGCGCCCCCTGTCGGGAATCGGCGTGAATGTAGCGAGCATTCGGGCGCTATGGGCGGATCTGACCGAGCAATCCTCCGAACGGGTGAAGCAACCGCGCCCATTGTGGGGAAGCGGGGTCACCATGGGTTTGGCCTTCCGCGGTCGAACCGTCGATCGAGGGTCGTAGTGGTTGCCGCCACAGCCCGGCGGAACGCTGTGGTGGCCCGCCACATGGGAGGCGGGGCGCCGGATTCCTACCGTTCTCGGCCATGGACACCACTACAGCCCGTCCGCTCGACGGCCGTACCGCGCTGGTCACCGGGGCCGCCTCGGGCATCGGCCGGGCCTGCGCCGAGGCCCTCGCCGGGGCCGGGGCCCGGGTCTACGTCGTCGACCTCGCGGCCGCCCCCGCCGAGGAGGTCGCCGAGCGGATCGGCGGGCTCGCGATCGTCACCGACCTCGCCGACCCCGGGGCCGTGGACGCCCTGCCGGACGACGCCGACATCGTGGTCAACAACGCCGGACTCCAGCACGTGGCGCCCGTGCACAAGTTCCCGCCCGAGCGCTTCACCCTCATCCAACGCGTGATGGTCGAGGCCCCGTTCCGCATCCTGCGCCGGACCCTGCCGCACATGTACGCGCGGGAGTGGGGGCGGGTCGTCAACGTCTCCTCGGTCCACGGCCTGCGGGCCAGCGCCTTCAAGTCCGCGTACGTCACCGCGAAGCACGCCCTGGAGGGCCTGAGCAAGACGGTCGCCCTGGAGGGCGCGCCGCACGGCGTGACCAGCAACTGCATCAACCCCGGCTACGTCCGGACCCCGCTGGTGGAGAAGCAGATCGCCGCCCAGGCGCTCGCCCACGGCATCCCCGAGGACGAGGTGGTCGAGCGGGTCATGCTCGACCGCACCGCCGTGAAGCGGCTGATCGAACCCGACGAGGTCGCCCAGCTCGCCCTCTGGCTCTGCTCCCCCGCCGCCTCGTACATCACCGGCGCCAGCCTCCCGGTCGACGGCGGCTGGACGGCGCACTGACCGCGGGGCCGTGGCCCCGCACGCCATGAACCGATCGCACGGTATGTGGCCCGCCCACATAGGCCTCCGCCCGGCGGATTCCTACCTTGTGGCGACATCGTCTCCCCCGGCCCTGGAAGTGGTGGCACATGAACGCCCCTGCAAGCGGTACGGCTGCGCGCACCTCACTCCCGAGAGTGGTGGCGGCCAGCCTGATCGGCACGACCATCGAGTGGTACGACTACTTCCTCTACGGCACGGCCGCGGCGCTGGTGTTCGGGAAACTGTTCTTCCCGCACAGCGACCCGCTGACCGGGACGCTGCTGGCGTTCCTCACCTACGCGATCGGGTTCGCGGCGCGGCCGGTCGGGGCGCTGGTGTTCGGACACTTCGGCGACCGGGTCGGGCGCAAGAAGCTGCTGGTGCTGAGCCTGCTGCTGATGGGCGGGTCGACCACGGCGATCGGCCTGCTGCCGACGTACGACTCGATCGGCGTCGCGGCGCCGGTGCTGCTGACCGCGCTGCGGCTGGTGCAGGGCTTCGCGCTCGGCGGCGAGTGGGGCGGGGCCGTGCTGCTGGTGTCGGAGCACGGGGACCGGCGCCGACGGGGCTTCTGGGCGTCCTGGCCGCAGGGCGGGGCGCCGGCCGGGAACCTGCTGGCGGCGGGGGTGTTGTCGCTGATGACGTCCGTGCAGTCGGAGTCGGCGTTCCTGTCCTGGGGGTGGCGGGTGCCGTTCCTGCTGTCGGCGGTGCTGGTCGGGGTCGGGATGTGGATCAGGCTCGCGGTGGACGAGTCTCCGCTGTTCCGGGCCGCGCTGGCGGCCCGGCGGGACCGGGCGACCGTCGAACAGCCGCCGCTGGTCGGCGTGTTGAGGCACCACTGGCGGGAGGTGCTGGTGGCCATGGGGGCGCGGATGGCGGAGAACATCTCGTACTACGTGATGACGACGTTCGTGCTGACCTACGCCGTCACGCACGCGCACTTCGCCAAGCAGAGCGCGCTGAACGCCGTACTCATCGGCTCCGCGGTCCAGTTCGCGCTGATCCCGCTGTTCGGCGCACTGTCCGACCGGGTCGGCCGCAAACCGGTGTACCTGGTGGGCGCGGTCGGGGTCGGGGTCTGGGCGTTCGTCTTCTTCGGCCTGGTGGACACCCGCTCGTTCGGGTCACTGGTCCTCGCGGTGACCGTCGGGCTGGTCTTCCACAGCGCGATGTACGCGCCCCAGGCGGCCTTCTTCTCCGAGATGTTCGCCACCCGCCTGCGGTACTCGGGCGCCTCGATCGGGGCCCAGTTCGCCTCCGTGGCGGCCGGCGCCCCGGCACCGCTGATCGCCACCGCCCTGCTCAAGGACTACGGCAGCGCCACCCCCATCTCGGTGTACGTCGCCGTCGCGGCGGCGCTCACCGTCCTCGCCGTGCTCTGCGGGCGGGAGACCAGGGGGCAGGACCTCGCCGAGGCCGGGGCGCCGCAGGGCCCGGAGGGGCAGCCGGCGGACGCCCCGGCAGCCGGCAAGCCCGCCGTCGCCTGAGGTTCGTGACCGGAAAGCCCGCCCCGGCCCCCGGACGACGGCTGCGAGGACCGCCGTCGCCCGGGGGCCGAGCCGCTACCATCGCGATTCCCCGGAATCGACGGACCGACGCCGATTGGCGGCACGCACCATGACCCACCCTCACGAGAGCGCCGCGCCCGCGCTGCGGCGGCTGCTCGACCTGCTCGCCTCGGGCGCCGCCACCGAGGACTTCGCCGACGTGCTGGCCGACGCCCGCCGCCGCGGGGCGCCGGCCGCCGTCCTCGCCGAGATCGACGACGCCACCTGGCAGGCCCTGCGGGTCCACCGGACCCTGCGTCAACACCGACGCCGGGAAGCAGAGTTGACCGCCCTGTTCGACACCGCCGGGGACCTGGCCGCCTCCCGGGAGCCGGACACCGTGCTCCAGGCGATCGTCCGCCGGGCCCGGATGCTGCTCGGCACCGACACCGCCTACCTGACCCTGCCGGACGAGACCGCGGGCGACACCTACATGCGGGTCACCGACGGCTCGGTCTCCGTGCTCTTCCAGACCCTGCGGCTCAGCCTCGGCGACGGCCTGGGCGGACTGGTCGCGCAGACCGCCCGCCCGTACGCGACCCCCGACTACCGCGCCGACGAGCGCTTCCACCACACCGGCACGATCGACGCGGGCGTGCTGGACGAGGGCCTGGTCGCGATCATCGGGGTGCCGCTGCTGATCGGCGGACAGGTCATCGGCGTCCTGTTCGCCGCCGACCGCACGCCGCGCGCCTTCTCCCCCGACGAGGTCGCGCTGCTCTGCACGCTGGCCGCACACGCCGCGATCGCCCTGGACACCGCCAAGTCGCTCGCCGACACCCGGGCCGCGCTCGCCGAGCTGAACACCGCCAACGAACTGGTCCGGGCACACTCCGCCGCCGTCCAGCGCGCCGAGCAGGCGCACGACCGGCTCACCGACCTGGTGCTGCGCGGCGCCGAGGTGCCGGACGTCGCCGCCGCCGTCGCGGCACTGCTGGGCGGCGAGATAGCGGTCCTCGACGCCGAGGGCGAGCCGCTGGCCGGCCGGTCCGCACCCGCCGCCGAGCTGGCCGGGGCGGTCGCCGCCTCCCGGACCGAGGGCAGGTCCGTGCTCCACGGCGAACTGTGGGTCTGCGCGGTGCTGGCCGGGCACGACGCGCTCGGCACCCTGGTGCTGCGCGGCAGGCCCGACCTCGACGACGCCGACCGGCGGCTCTTCGAACGGGCCGGCGTGGTGACCGCGCTGCTCCTGCTGCTGCGCCGGTCGGTGGCCGAGACCGAGAACCGGATCCGCGGCGAACTGCTCACCGACCTGCTGACCGCGCCGGAGCGCGACCCCGCCGGGCTCACCGCGCGCGGCCGCCGGCTCGGCGTCGACCTCGCCCGGCCGCACCTGGTGCTGGTCGCGGAACCGGCCGAACCCGCCGGCGCGGACCGGGGCCGGCTGGCGGGCGCGGCCCGGCGGTACCTGTTCGGCTCCCGGGGTGTCAGCGCCGAGCACGGCGAGGCCGTGGTGCTGCTGGTGCCCGTCGAGGCCGGCACCGCCGGGGATCCCGAGGAGACCGCCCGGCAGGCCGCCGAACAGCTCGCCCGGCTGGCCGGGTTCCCGGTCACCGTCGGCGGGGCCGGCCCGTCCGCCGGCCCCGCCGCACTGGCCGCCGCCCACGCCGAGGGCCTGCGCTGCGTCCGGGCGCTGCGCGTGCTCGGCCGCGCCGGGGAGGGCTCCTCGGCCCGCACGCTCGGCTTCCTCGGGGTGCTGCTCGGCGACGGCCACGACGTGGACGGCTTCGTCGGCGCGACGCTCGGCCCGCTGCTCGCGTACGACGCCAGGCGCGGCACCGAGCTGGTCCGCACCCTGCGCGCCTACTTCGACTGCGGCGGCAGCCTCACCCGGGCCAAGGACGAGCTGCACGTCCACGTGAACACGGTGGTCCAGCGGCTCGACCGGGTCGAGGCGCTGCTCGGGCAGGACTGGAACCACCCCGAGCGGTCCCTGGAACTCCGGCTCGCGCTGCGGCTGCGGCTGCTGGCGGGAGGCTGAGGATCCGGCCGGGCCGGGGCGTACAGTGGCGAGGTTGGTCTCGAACGCCTGGCAAGGAGCTCAAAGCGGTGAGCGAGAACGTGCGTTTTGTTCACATGGGCATAGGTGAGCGCACCGTGTCCTATCAGGAGGCGTGGGAGGAGCAGCAGCGGCTGCACGCGCTGCGGGTCGCGGACGAGATCCCCGACACCGTCCTGCTGCTGGAGCACCAGTCCGTGTACACCATGGGCAAGCGCACCAATCCCGCCGACCTGCCGCTGGACGGCACCCCGGTGGTCGAGGTCAACCGGGGCGGCGAGATCACCTGGCACGGCCCCGGCCAGCTGGTCGGCTACCCGATCGTCAAGCTGCCCGACCCGATCGACGTCATCGCCTACGTCCGCCGGCTGGAGGAGGCGCTGATCCGCGCCGCCGCCGAGTTCGGCATCGGGACCACCCGGGTCGAGGGCCGCAGCGGCGTCTGGGTGCTGGGCGACTCCCTCCCGGACGCCGTGGTCGACCCGGCCCAGGTGGTCGACATCGGCAGACTGACCCTGCGGATGGGCCTGCCGCTGGGCATCGACCCGCGACTGGCCGGCCCCGAGTACGCTCCCTCCAACGCCGGGCAGCGCGGCGACGACCGCAAGCTCGCCGCCATCGGCGTGCGGGTCGCCCGCGGGGTGACCATGCACGGCTTCGCGCTGAACTGCGACCCGGACATGACCTGGTTCGACAAGATCGTGCCGTGCGGCATCCGGGACGCGGGTGTGGCCTCGCTCTCCGGCGAGCTGAAGCGCGGGCTCCCCGTCGCCGAGGCGGCGCCGGTCGTCGAGCGGCACCTGGCGGAGCTCTTCGCCGAACTGCCCGAACCGGCGCTCAGCCGCTGACCCGCCCGGCACCCGGCCGGCGCCCCACGCCGGTGCCCGGCCGCCCACCCGGCGGGCACGGCCCGAGGGAAAGCCCCGAGCACTGGGAATCTACTCACCGGTAGTCGTGTTGCCCTGCGATTGCAGGGCGGCAGGCCCGGCGAAGGCCGTACAACCACAGGCGTACCCTGGGGGTACCCCGTCTAGTTCTAGGAGTCGCACGTGTCCGCTGTCGCACCCGACGGCAGGAAGCTTCTCCGCCTGGAGGTCCGCAACAGCGAGACCCCCATCGAGCGGAAGCCCGAGTGGATCAAGACCCGCGCGAAGATGGGCCCGGAGTACAACGCCCTCCAGTCGCTGGTGAAGAAGGAGGGGCTGCACACGGTCTGCCAGGAGGCCGGCTGCCCCAACATCTTCGAGTGCTGGGAGGACCGCGAAGCGACCTTCCTCATCGGCGGTGACCAGTGCACCCGCCGCTGCGACTTCTGCCAGATCGACACCGGCAAGCCCGCCGAGTTCGACCGTGACGAGCCGCGCCGGGTCGCCGAGTCCATCGTCACCATGGACCTCAACTACGCCACCATCACCGGCGTCGCCCGCGACGACCTGGAGGACGGCGGCGCCTGGCTGTACGCCGAGACCGTGCGCCAGGTGCACGCGATGACCGCCGACCGCGAGAGCGGCCGCACCGGCGTCGAGCTGCTCATCCCCGACTTCAACGCGGTGCCCGAGCAGCTGGCCGAGGTCTTCTCCTCCCGCCCCGAGGTGCTCGCGCACAACGTCGAGACGGTGCCGCGGATCTTCAAGCGGATCCGTCCCGCGTTCCGCTACGAGCGCTCGCTGGACGTCATCACCCAGGCCCGCGCGGCCGGACTCGTCACCAAGTCCAACCTGATCCTGGGCATGGGCGAGACCCGCGAGGAGGTCAGCCAGGCGCTCGCCGACCTGGTCGGCGCCGGCTGCGAGCTGATCACCATCACCCAGTACCTGCGCCCCTCGCTGCGCCACCACCCGGTGGAGCGCTGGGTGAAGCCGCACGAGTTCGTCGAGCTCCAGCAGGAGGCCGAGGAGCTGGGCTTCGCGGGTGTCATGTCGGGCCCGCTGGTGCGTTCGTCGTACCGGGCCGGCCGGCTGTACCGGCAGGCGCTGGAGCGGCGCGAGCAGGCCGCCGTCTGACGGTCGGGTCGACTTTGAGCCATTGGAAGGGCGGAGCCGCGGCTCCGCCCTTCCGGGTTTCACCACGCTTTGACTGCCTGGTCACGGACTGGTAACACGGGGTGGGGACGATGGACGCACAGCGAGCGTTCGATTCTTCTCAGCCACAAGAGGAGCTGTTCGGCATGGGAATGCGGATCCGGTCGGTGAGGGTGGCGCTGCGGTTCGCCGAGAGCGTCCTGCTGGCGCCCGGCCAGCAGCACGCGCGCCGCAACGCCTGGGCGGCGGTGTGCGAGGACCGCCGGCACGCGGCGGACCGGCGGCACGAGGCGGACCGCCGGCACGCGGCCGCGACGGTCGAGACCGCCGGCACGGCGGGGACCCGCTCCACCCGGCACTGAGACCGAGCGGCGGAGTCCACGACCCGCGGGGCCCCGGCGGTGACGGTCCGGCGTCGGCGAGGGCTCCGGACGTCGCTGTGCGCGACGACGTGCAGGCACACGGGTCACGGTTCGGGCGAACGGGTACCCGGGCTTGGATATCCCCTACCGGTGCCACGTACCATGAGCGTTATGGCGAGGGAAACATCCGAGAACCCCGGGCGACTGAAGCAGATCCGCCTGGCGTACAACATGACCAAGAAGGTCGACACCAAGATCGGCCTGATCATCGCCGGCGTCGGCCTGCTGACCTTCGGCGTGTTCCTCGCCATCGGCTTCGCAATCGACCACCCCGTCTACCTGGGCATCCTGGGCTTCATCGTGGCCGTGCTGGCCATGGCGATCGTCTTCGGGCGCCGGGCCGAGCGCGCCGCGTTCGGACAGATGGAGGGGCAGCCGGGGGCCGTCGCGGCGGTGCTGAACAACATCAAGCGCGGCTGGAGTTCCAACACCACCCCGGTCGCGGTCACCCGCAACCAGGACGCGGTCTACCGCGCGGTGGGCCGGGCCGGCATCGCTCTGATCGGTGAGGGCAACCCGAACCGGGTGCGCCAGCTGCTGGCCTCCGAGAAGAAGAAGATGGCCCGCGTGGTCGGCGACGTGCCGGTGCACGACATCGTGGTGGGCAACGGCGAGGGCGAGATCCCGCTGAAGAAGCTGCAGGTCCACCTGATGCGCCTGCCCCGCGCCATCACCGCCGCCCAGGTCACCGAGACCAACGACCGCCTGCGCGCGCTGGGCGATCTGCTCTCCAAGGCGCCGATCCCCAAGGGCCCGATGCCCAAGGGTGCCCGGATGCCCAAGGGCGGCCAGGCCCGCTGACCCTCCCCCGCCCCTGACGACACGAGAACGGCCCCGCCGCGGAAGCTCCGCGGCGGGGCCGTTTCGGTGTCCTGGGGTTCCGGGGTTCCGGGGCTCCGGGGGCGGTTCGCCGCTCCGGGGCTCCGGAGGCGCGTTCCACTCCGGACGTCGCTCCGCGTCGCGCGCCGGCGGAGCGGACCGGCGGCCGGTGCTAGATCCGGACCTCGACCGTGCCGACCGCCTTGTCGTGCAGGCCCCGGGTGTCGCGGTCCCAGACCAGCGGGGGCACCACCAGGCAGAGCAGCAGGGTGCGCAGCAGGACCTGCGGGATGGACGCGCGGCCGCCGTCCAGGCGCATCACGCGGAGGCCGAACAGCCGCTTGCCGACCGTCGTGCCGGTCGTGGCCAGCAGCAGGGCCGCGACCAGGAAGTACAGCGGGCTGGTCCAGAGGTTGGCCTCGGCCTGGTCGCCGCGGGCGATCAGGCCGTACGAGATCAGGGCGACCAGCCAGCCGTCCACGAACAGGGCGCCGATCCGGCGGCCGGGGCCCGCGATGGAGCCGGGGCCCTCCTCGGGCAGCCCGAGGCGCTCGCCGCGGTGCCCGAAGTCGGTGCCCATCTTCTCGGCGGCCGCCTTAGGGCCGTCGATCCACGATCCCAACGCTTCTCTGGTGTCCACGAATCCACACTAACCGGGCTGACGGCCCGCACCGTCACCGGCACCCCTCCCCCGCGGGACACCCTCCCCGACCGGGTGAATCCGGCTCCGGCGGCTTTCCCCGCAATCTTCCAGTGGTCCAGACCACTTGGGGGAGGCCGCCCAGGTCGGCGAGGCGATTTGCCCGATCCCGTACGGCTTTGCCGCCCGTCCGGGGGCTGCGGTTAACATCGAGGAAACGAACGGGTCACCGACTGGAAACGACCCATTCCTAGGGTGAGCCCAATTCGCACGCCGAGGAGGATGGATGTTCAACAACGCCGCCGAAGTGAAGCAGTTCATCCAGGACAACGACGTCAAGTTCGTCGATGTCCGGTTCTGCGACCTGCCGGGCGTCTTGCAGCACTTCTCCGTACCTGCGGCGACCTTCGATCCGTCCGAGATCCTGATGTTCGACGGCTCGTCGATCCGCGGTTTCCAGGCCATCCACGAGTCCGACATGGCACTCGTGCCGGACCTCGCCACGGCCCGGCTCGACCCCTTCCGGGCCGAGAAGCACCTCAACATCAACTTCTTCATCCAGGACCCGGTCACCGGCGAGGCCTACAGCCGCGACCCGCGCAACGTCGCCAAGAAGGCCGAGGCGTACCTCGCCTCCTCCGGCATCGCCGACACCGCGTTCTTCGGGCCCGAGGCCGAGTTCTACGTCTTCGACTCGGTCCGCTTCGAGACCAGCGCCAACGCGTCCTTCTACCACATCGACTCGGAGGCGGGCGCCTGGAACAGCGGCGCCGCCGAGGGCGACGCCCGCGGCTACAAGGTCAAGTACAAGGGCGGCTACTTCCCCGTACCGCCGGTCGACCACTTCGCCGACCTGCGCGCCGAGATGTCGCTGGAACTCGCCAAGGCCGGGCTGGAGGTCGAGCGCCAGCACCACGAGGTCGGCACAGCCGGCCAGGCCGAGATCAACTACAAGTTCAACACCCTGCTGCACGCCGCCGACGACCTGATGCTGTTCAAGTACATCATCAAGAACGTCGCCTGGCGGAACGGCAAGACCGCCACCTTCATGCCGAAGCCGATCTTCGGCGACAACGGCTCGGGCATGCACGTCCACCAGTCGCTGTGGACCGACGGCTCGCCGCTCTTCTACGACGAGCAGGGCTACGCCGGCCTCTCCGACACCGCCCGCTACTACATCGGCGGCCTGCTGCGGCACGCCCCCTCGCTCCTGGCGTTCACCAACCCCTCGGTGAACTCCTACCACCGCCTGGTGCCGGGCTTCGAGGCGCCGGTCAACCTGGTCTACTCGCAGCGCAACCGCTCGGCCGCGATCCGCATCCCGATCACCGGCTCCAACGCCAAGGCCAAGCGCATCGAGTTCCGCGCGCCGGACCCGTCCTCCAACCCGTACCTGGCCTTCTCCGCCATGCTGATGGCCGGCCTCGACGGCATCCGCAACAAGATCGAGCCGCTGCAGCCGGTCGACAAGGACCTCTACGAGCTGGCCCCCGAGGAGCACGCCAACGTCCCGCAGGTGCCCTCCTCGCTCCCGGCCGTCCTGGAGGCCCTGGAGGCCGACCACGAGTACCTGCTCGCGGGCAACGTCTTCACCCCGGACCTGATCGAGACCTGGATCGACTTCAAGCGCACCAACGAGATCGCCCCGATCGCGCTGCGGCCGCACCCGCACGAGTTCGAGCTGTACTACGACCTGTAAGAGGCCCCAATGCGGCCGTACCCGGCGGTGCCGCCGGGTACGGCCGCAAGCTCTGAACCGACACCGGGAATCAGCCCGCGACGAGCGCCTTCTCGCGGGCCGGTGTCTTGACCTTGGGCTTCTTGTTCGGGAGCGAGAGCCGGACGACCTTGTGCCACGCGGAGAACACCTGCTTGGGCAGCGGCCCGGTGACGTACTCCAACTCGTACTTCTCGAACAGCGCGCGCACCTTCACCGCGACTTCGGCGTACCGGTTGCTCGGCAGGTCCGGGAACAGGTGGTGCTCGATCTGGTGGGACAGGTTGCCCGTCATGAAGTGCATCGCCCTGCTGCCGCTGATGTTCGCCGAGCCCATCATCTGGCGCAGGTACCACTGGCCGCGCGTCTCGCCCTTGACCGACTGGCGCTCGAAGACCTTTACGCCCTCCGGGAAGTGCCCGCACATGATCACCGAGTGGGACCAGACGTTGCGGACCACGTTCGCGGTGAACGTGGCGGCGAGCGTGGTGAGGAACGACGGGCCCGACAGCAGCGGGTGGATCACGTAGTCCTTGAGCACCTGCTTGCGGATCTTGCGGCCCACGGCCTTGGCCCGTGCGCGGAACTCCGGGTTCCTGCGGCGGCGCTTGTGCAGGTTCTTGCCGAGTTCGAGGTCGTACGCGGCGATGCCGTACTCGAAGAAGCAGGCGTTGACGAAGTTCCACAACGGCTGGCCGAGGTGGAACGGGTGCCACTTCTGGTCCTCGTCGACGCGCATGATGCCGTAGCCGAGGTCGTTGTCCTTGCCGATCACGTTGGTGTACGTGTGGTGCAGCTCGTTGTGCGAGTGCTTCCACTGCTCGGCCGGCGAGACGTGGTCCCACTCCCAGGTGGTGGAGTGGATCTTCGGGTCCCGCATCCAGTCCCACTGGCCGTGCAGGACGTTGTGGCCGATCTCCATGTTGTCCATGATCTTCGCCACGGACAGGCCGGCAGTGCCGAGCAGCCACGCGGGCGGGAAGATCGAGAACAGCAGCACGCCCCTGCTGGCCAGTTCGAGCTTGCGCTGCGCCGAGATGACCTTGCGGATGTAGGCAGCGTCTTTCTCGCCACGGTCGGCGATCACCTCGTCACGGATCACGTCCAGCTCGCGGCCGAGCTCCTCGATCTGCTCCGCGGTCAGGTGGGCGGTGGGGTCGATGGCGGTCAAAGTGCTTCTACCGTTCGATGTCGCAGGGGCCCGCCGCGGCGGACACGCAGGTCTGGATGAGGACGCCCGGCTCGGCCTCGGTGATCTCGCCGGTGCGCAGGTCGCGGACGGCGCCCGCCTTGAGCGGCGTGACGCAGCCGAAGCAGATGCCCATGCGGCACCCGGAGGGCATCAGCACGTCGGCTTCCTCGCCGATGTCCAGCAACGGCGTGGCGCCGTCCGCGTCGACGGTCTTGCCGGTGGCACTGAACGTGACCTCGCCGCCGTCGCCGGCGATGACGATGCGGGGGCGGAACCGTTCGGTGTGCAGGCGCTCTCGGACGCCGTGCTCGGTCCAGTGCTCCTCTGCGGCGTCGAGCAGGCCCGCGGGCCCGCAGGCCCAGGTCTCGCGCTCGGCCCAGTCGGGCACGAGTTCGTCGAGACGGGCGATGTCGAGCCTGCCGCCCGTGTCGGTGTGCACCTCGGTGAGGCGCAGCTTCCTGTCCGCGACCAGGTCGTGCAGTTCACTGCGGAAGATCACGTCTTGCGGCTGTGGCGCGCAGTGGATCATGACGACGTCGTCGAACTCGGTGCCGCGCAGCATGCCCATCACGGGCGTGATGCCACTGCCCGCCGTCAGGTAGAGCACCTTGGCGGGCTTGGCATGCGGCAGCACGAAGTCACCGGTCGGCTGGTCGAGCTGGATCAGCGTGCCCGGTGTCGCCCTGTGGACCAGGTGGTTGCTGACCTTGCCGTCCGGGATCGCCTTCACGGTGATCGTGATGCGGCCGTCCCGGCGGTTCGTCGGTGACGTGATGGAGTAGGCACGCCACAGGCGCCTCCCGTCGACCTCGACCCCGATCCGTACGTACTGACCGGCCGTGTGGCCGCGCCAGCCCCGTCCCGGCCTGATCACGACGGTCGCGGCATCAGCCGTCTCCGGGTGCACGGCCTCGATGCGCCCACGCAGGTCGGCGCCCGCACGCAGCGGGCTGATCAGGTCGAGGTAGTCCGACGGCAGCAGCGGCGTCGTGACCATCTCCAGCAGTTTCCACGCCCTGCTGCGGAGGGCTGCACTCGTCATGACTCCAGCTTGCTGCGCCTCAGGGCGTAAAGTCCTGACCGTAGGACGTAAATCTGGTCGGCTGAATTGTTCGCAGGGAACAAGAACGTGAGCCATGCAATCCGGAGGGCCAGCGAGCTGGTACTGGACGAGACGACGGTCACCGCGCTTCGGGCCGCGCTGACGGCCACCGCCGACGAGGTCGTCCAGGCAATCATCGACGAGGTCCCTCCCTATGCGAACGCCCTTTCGGGCCGCATGGGCGGCACCATCCGCCGAGCCGTCCGCACCGCCCTGGGGCACTACCTGGACCTCGCGAGCGGGAACGCCACGGGTGGCGACGCCGGTGACGCAGCCTACGAGCTGGGCCGCGGCGAGGTGCGCGACGGCCGTTCGATGGACGCCCTGCTCAGCGCCTACCGCGTCGGCGCCCGCGTGGCCTGGCGATGCCTCGCGGCGGGTGCCGTACCCGCAGGTCTGCCCGCCGCCGAAGTCGCCAAGTTCGCCGAGCTGACCTTCGCCTACATCGACGAGCTCTCCGCCGCGAGCGCCGCGGGCCACGCCGACGAACTGGCCGCCCGGGGCAGGGCCCACGAGCGCCACCTGGAACACCTGGCCCGCGACCTCCTCGTCGGCGCGAGCCCGGACGTGCTGCTGGTCTCCGCTCAACGGGCCGGGTGGCAGCCCCCGGTTTCGCTGACCGCAGTCCTGCTGCCCGCAGCCCTGGCCCGGCCTGCCTACCGCCTGCTCGACCCGGGCACTCTCGTCCTCGACGATCTGCCGGACGCCACCGGTGCACTGCTCGTCCCGGACGCCGACCGGTCACACCTCTTGCGACAGCTGACCGACCGCACCGCCGTGGTCGGCCCGGCACGGCCGTGGACCCGTGCGTCCGCCTCGTACGCACGAGCCGTACGTGCGCGCTCCCTCTCCTCCGACATTCGCGATACCGAGGAGCACCTGCCCGAGCTGGTGCTGAGCGCCGACGTGGACGCGTTCGCAGACCTGCGCGCCCGAGCCCTCGCACCGTTGCGGACCGTGCCCGTCGCGACCGCACGGAGGCTGGAGGAGACGTTGCGGGCGTGGCTGCTGCACCAGGGCAGGCGGGACGAGGTGGCGGCGGCATTGTTCGTCCATCCGCAGACAGTCCGGTACCGGATGGCGCAGCTGCGGGAGCTGTTTCCGGATCTCGCCTCGCCGGACCGGGTCCTTGAACTGACCCTGGCGGTGGGTCTTCGGGGCAGCTGACGCGTACGTCGACCGTCCGCGACCGCGTCCGCGTCCGGACCGGACCGGACCGGACATCATGCTCAGCGCTTCACCACTCGTCTCGTCCGTTGAAACCGCTGCGTGTGCACCGGCTGTGGAACGATCCTCCACAAGGTCCCTGTCTCCGCAGGTCAGAGACATGTTCGAGTATGACGACGACCTGTAGGCCGTACGGCGTTCCGAAGCCCCCGCCCCGGTGGACCGTTCACCAGGGCGGGGGCTTCGGATGTTCGGGGCCCGGGCGGGCCTGGCGAGCCGGGCAGGCGGGCCGGGTGAGGACACCGGCCGGGCCATGAACGTCGGGGCTCCGGGACGTCCGGGGCTACGGGACGTCCGGGGTGAGGGCGAGGACGGCGAGGTCGTCGGCGAGCAGGCCGGCGTACCGGTGGACGTCCTCGGCCAGGAAGGAGACCAGCCGGTCCGGCGCGGTGGTGCCGAGGGCCGCGAGCCGCGGGGCCAGCGGGTAGAAGGCCCCGGTGGCGTCCCGGGCCTCGCTGACGCCGTCGGTGTAGAGCAGCACGGTGTGGCCCGGGGGCAGGGCGACGGCGGTCGGCTTGCCGCACTCCTCGACGGGCCCGAGGTGGCCGAGGCCCAGCGGGAGCTCGTCCGCGCAGGACACCGGGGCTATCGCGCCGCCGGTCAGCAACAGCGGGGTGGTGTGGCCGCGGTTGACGATCTCCACGCAGTCGGAGCCCGGCCGGTACTGCAGCAGCACGGCCGTGGCGAACAGTTCGTCGTCGCCCCGGTCGGCGGCGTCGCGCAGGACCGCGCGGTCCAGCTGGTCGGCGAGGTCGACCAGCCCCGGGGTGTCGTACGCGGCCGCCCGGAACGCACCGAGGACGTCGGCGACCGTACGGACCGCGCCGAGGCCCTTGCCCCGGACGTCGCCCAGCAGGACCCGCACGCCGAAACGGGTGTCGCACACCTCGTACAGGTCGCCGCCGACCAGCACCTCGGCCTGGGCCGAGCGGTAGAGGCCGGCCACCCGCAGTCCGCCGGCCCGCTCGGGCACCGGCCGCAGCACGGTCCGCTGCAGGGTCTCGGCGACGGTGCGGGCCTGCAGCAGGTTGCGGTTCTGCCGGGTGCGCTGCCACGACAGGGCGGTGCCCATCACGCCGGAGAGCAGCGTGGCGATGTAGACCCAGACGTGGTGCTGCTCGTTGATGTGGCCCGCACGCAGGGCCAGGACCAGCTGGAGCACCAGGGAGCCGACGGTGGCGGTGGCGGTCAGCACCGGGCCGTAGCTGAACGCGGCCACCACGGGCAACGCGGTGAGCAGGAAGCCGGCGGCGACGGCGTCCGGGACGACCGCCTCCGCGACCAGGTCCAGCACCAGCAGGACGACCGGCAGCCACGGGACCCAGCGCGGCACCCGGGGCTCCAGCGCGGCGGGGCGCGACGGGCGGGGTGCTGTGGGCACGGCGGGACCTCCTGGCCGGTGGCCGCTCCGGACGATGAGTCCGGAATAGCCGGTTTCGTCCCTCCATGCTCTCCCACGAACGGCCCAGTCACGAACGGCCGAACGTCCCGTTCTCCGGGCCGGCCCGTCCGGGCCCCGGGCGTGGCCGGCGGTCGGGACGCGGTCAGCGCACGGTCACCGGCAGGGTCTCGTACCCGCGCAGGACCAGGCGGTCCCGCCGGGTGGCGACACCGCCGGGGGCGAGCCGCGGGAAGCGGTCCAGCAGTGCGGGCACGGCGACCTCCGCCTCCAGCCGGGCCAGCTGGGAGCCCAGGCAGAAGTGCTGGCCGCCGCCGAAGCTGAGCGGCTGGCTGTCGGTGCGGGTCGGGTCGAACTCGTCGGGGCGCTCGTACCGGGCCGGGTCGCGGTTGGCCGCGCCGATCAGCAGGGTCACCTCGCTGCCGAGCGGAACGGGCAGCCCGTCCACGGCCAGGCCCTCGGCCAGTGCGACCCGCCCGGTGGCCTGCACCGGGGAGTCGAAGCGCAACACCTCGTCGGCGAAGCCGGCCGGGGCGACCGCGCCGTTGCGCAGCCCGGCGGCCGCCCCGGGGTGGCGGAACAGCAGGGCGAGGCCGTTGCCGAGCAGGTTGGTGGTGGTCTCGAAGCCGGCCACCAGCAGCAGCACCAGGTTGGCCAGCAGTTCCTCGGCGGAGAGCCGCCCGCTGTCGTCGGCGGCGATCCGGGCGAGGTCGCTGACCAGGTCGTCCTGCGGGCGGGCCAACCGCTCGGCGGCCAGTTCCGTGAAGTACCGGGACAGCTCGTCCGCCGCCCGGTCGGCCGCGGTCAGTTCACCGAGGTCCTCGCTGATCTCCAGGACGGCGGTCAGGTCGGAGGCCAGGCCGCGGAACAGGTGACGGTCCCGCTCGGGGACACCGAGCAGCTCGCAGATCACCCCGACCGGCAGCCGGTAGGCGAACGCGTCCATGAAGTCCACCGGCGAGCCGTCGGCGCCCTGCTCGGCCATCCCCTCCAGCAGCCGGGCCACCGCCGCCTCCACGGCCGGGCGCAGCGCGGCGACCCTGCGGGCGGTGAACACCGAGGCGATCAGCGAGCGGACCCGGGGCTGGTCGGGGGCGTTGCGCTGGAGGATCGAACGGCCGAAGAGGGCGAGCGAGGAGTGCGCGAGGAACTCCGGGGCCAGGCCCGCCATCATGTCGGCGGTGGCGACGCCGAAGGCGGGCGTGCGCAGCACCCTGTTGACGGCCGCGTAGCCGCTGACCACGAACACCCCGTCCCCGGCCGGGGCCACCGGGCCCAGCTCCCGTGCCTTCGCGTACAGCGGGTACGGATCGGCCTTGACCCCGGTCTCCGTCAGCAGCTCGATGATCGTCGCACCGTCCACGCGGTTCTCCCCTCCCGAGATCACGGGATCGCCCGCCCCGTCCTGGTTCGTGAACCACCGGCGGCCGGGCCGGAGTTCCCGTCCGGGACGGTCCGGTGCCCGGCGGGTGCGCGGCGGGTGCGTGCCCCGGCGGTTCGCCGCCGGGGCGGGCCGGGCGGTTCAGGCGGTTCGGGCGGTTCGGCGCCGGTCACGGCGGGGCGGGGCCCGGGGCCGGCTCGGTAGGCTGGCCCGCATGGAGATCTGGATCAACCCGCGCTGCGGCAAGTGCCGGAGCGCGCTCGGCGAGCTGACCGCCGCCGGGGTCGAGTACACCGTGCGGCGCTACCTGGAGGACCCGCCGACCGCGGCCGAGCTGGAGCAGGTGCTGGAGCGCCTCGGCCTGGAGCCGTGGGACATCACCCGCACCGACGAGCAGGTCGCGAAGGACCTGGGGATGAAGGACTGGCCCCGGGAGGCGGATGAGCGGGCCCGCTGGATCGCGGCGATGGCCGAGCACCCCATCCTGATCCAGCGCCCGATCATCACCGCGGACGACGGGCACGCCGTCGTGGCCCGCACCCCCGACGCCCTCAAGTCCGTCCTGCCGTGAGCCCCGCCCGCTGACCGGTCGGGCCGTCCGGCCGGTCAGTGCAGCCGGACCGTCTCCACCGGGCGGCCCGGGTGCCAGTTGTGGACCAGCAGGTGCTCGCCCTCGACCGCGGTGTGCACCACCTGGTCGAGCTCCAGCCGGAAGGCGTGGAACGGGGTGGGCGGCGGCTGGGGCAGATCGGCGGCGAACGCGGCGAGTTCGGCCTCGTCGGTGATCTCGACCGCCCGGCCGGAGACCTTGGAGTCCCCGCCGGCCATGGTCTCGTCCCCCGGGTGCGCGTGCAGGGCGAAGCGGGCGTCGCGCTGGAGGTCGCGCGCCTTGACCGCGCCGTACATCGACCCGATCCACAGGTCGGCGCCGACGAACTCGACCTCCGTCCCGCTGACCCGGGGCGAACCGTCCTTGCGCAGCGACGCCAGGACGTGGTGCTTGTTGGCCTCGAAGCGGGCCCGCACCAGGGGCGCCAGATCGGGAGCCTGCTGCTCGAAATCCTGCCAGGTAGCCATGGCGCCAGTCTGGCACCGGGCACCGACAACCGCCGTCCGCGCGGCGCCGGCCGGGCGGCACCGCGGGCCGGTGTCGTCCCGCGGACCGCTGTCACAGGGCGTTGTCACAGGCCGCTGTCACAGGCCGGTGCCACACTGGCGGGGTGACCACCACGACCACGTACATCGCGTTCCTGCGGGCCATCAACGTCGGCGGCCGGACGGTGAAGATGGAGCGGTTGCGGGCGCTCTTCGCCGAACTGGGGCTGGCGGGCGTCCGCTCGTACATCCAGAGCGGCAACGTCTTCTTCACCACCGACGGGCCGGCCGGCCCGGCCGAGCGCGCCGCGCTGACCGGGCGGATCGAGGAACACCTGGAGCAGGCGCTCGGGTACCCCGTGCCGGTGATGCTGCGGACGGTGGACGAGGTCGCCGACCTGCTCGCCGCCGAGCCCTTCCGGGGCGTCGAGGTGACACCGGACGTCCGGCTGGTGGTCGCCTTCCTCTCCGAGCCGCTGCCCGCCGGACTCGCCCTCCCGCACCGCTCGCCGAAGGGCGACGTCGAGGTGCTCGGCGCCGATCCGGGGGCCGCCTACGTGGTGATCCACCTGCAGGACGGCAAGTGGGTCACCAAGGACATGTTCGGCAAGGAGTACCGGGGCTCGGTCACCTCCCGGTTCCTGCACACCACCGAGAAGATCCTGGCCGCCGCCCGCAAGGCCTGACGACCCGTACGGCCTGCCCGAACGACGCGGAACCGCGTGGCCGGGGGCGGCGTCTGGACTGCCGTGACGTACGAACCACGCGCCCGCGGACGGCGTGATCTGGACAGCCCGAGTCGGCCGAGCCGACAATTCGGCCATGACGCCTCCTGAGTTCCCCACCGGCCGGCACCGGCCCTCCGACGCCGAACGGGACCAGGCGCTCGGGGTGCTGAAGGACGGCGCGGGCAGCGGGCGGCTCTCGCACGACACCTTCCTCGGCCGGATGGACATCGTCCTGCAGGCCACCAGCCGCGGCGAGTTGGACGCGGCGGTGGCCGGGCTGCCGACCGGTGGGCCGGTCGAACGGTTCGTGCTGCGCACGGTCGGCCGGGTCTCCGGCTTCGGAGACCGGCTGAACCGGGCCTGGCGCACCGAGCGGCTGCCCGGGCTGAGCCTGCCGCAGGCCGGCGCCGCACTGCTGACGATCGGCCGGATCCCCGGCTCGGGGCTGCGACTGCACGACGCCTCGGTCTCCCGGAACCACGCCGAACTCCGGCACGAGGACGGCTGCTGGGTGCTGTACGACCTCGGCTCGACCAACGGCACGCACGTCAACGGACGCCGGATCGCGGGCGGCGTCCGGGTCGGCCCGGGCGACCAGGTGCGCTTCGGGAACCTGGAGTTCCGGCTCGCCGCGCTCTGAGGCGCCGCGCCGCCCTGGTCGGCCGGTGCGGTGAGTGCGGGAACTGCCGCGTTGGCCGCTGCGGTCAGTGCGGGAACTGCCGGGGCGGCCGCTGCCGGGGGAGTTCGTCCTGGAACTCCGCGATGGCGGTGGCGATCTGGCGGGTCACCACGGTCCGCTCCAGCCGGTCCAGGTAGAGGTGCTCGGCGGCCAGCGCCTCGACGGTGACGCCGAAGTAGACCGCCATCAGCGGGTTGACGAACAGGTCGCTGCCCTTGGTCCGCTCGGTGAACCGGACGTCACCGAACTCGCCGCGCAGGGCCGCCGCCACCGAGCCGTTGACGATGCTGGGGTGCTCGGGGAAGGCGGCCCGGGCGTGCTCGACGGCGTCCAGGTAGAGCGCCCCCTCCCGACTGTCACGCGGGACGGAGAAGGCGCCGAGGTAACCGCCGGCCCGGTCCAGCGCGGCGAGGTTCTCCAGCACCAGCGCGTGGTTGACGCCGTGGAAGGCGTCGATGCCGAAGCCCAGGCAGGCGACCAGCCGCTCGGGCACCTCGGTGAGCCCGGCCACCGCTGCCAGGCTGGCCATGTCCTCCTCGGGGGTGCCGAGTCCGGCTTCGTCGCCGCGCATCAGGATGTCGGTGCCGCCGTCCACCAGCAGGACGGCGTCGACGCCCAGCCGGGCGACGAGTGAGCGGTAGGCGTCGCGCAGCGGCTGCACGCCCACCGACGGGAAGGCCCACACGGTGTCGGGCATCCGGTGCCGGTGCAGCCAGCGGGCCAGCGTGCGCTCCGGGAAGTAGCCCTCGGGGCCCGGGGTGTCCGGCCGGACCATGGCCACGTCGGGATCCGCCCATACCTCCAACGGCAGGCCGTAGAGGTGGGTGAAGGAGAAGTTGGCCAGGTGCACCTGCTTGCCCGCGGCCCGCAGGGCGAGGGCGATCGGCAACCCGGCGTACACGTCGAATCCGCCGCCGGCGCCGGCGATCAGGATGCTCTCGGCGGCCAGCAGCCGGGTGATCAGCGGGGGTTGCAGCAGTGAGGTCACCGGCGGACGGTAGCACCGCGCGGCCCGGACGGCCCCGGTCGGGCCGAGCCCAACCCTCCCGGCCGACTGTCGGTGGCGGGTGCGAGGATGCGGACATGACCCAGGAGACGGCTCTCACCCCCGACGTACTGCGCGAAGCCCGGGAACGGGCCGCCGAGTTGATCCGGTGCGGCTTCCAGGAGCCGGACGAGATAGCCGAGTCCCTGATCGAGGTCCTCGACGACCAGGGGCTCACCCCGGAGGAGGCGGAGCGGATCGTCGCCCCGCTGTGGAGCGCGCGGCTGGCCGAGCAGGCGGCGTGGCCGCGGGTCACGGACGTGGACCGTCTGGCCGACGCCTTCGACGCGCTGGAGGACCAGGGCGTCGTCGCGGCCATGGACTTCACCTGCTGCGCGGGCTGCGGTTACGCGGAGATCGGTGGCGAGGCCGAGGAGGACTCCTCCGGGTTCGTCTTCTTCCACCAGCAGGACACCGAGTCGGCGGCCGCCGGACAGGGTCTGATGCTGCGCTACGGCGTGTTCCGTTCCGACGGGGAGCCGGCCGAGGTCTCGGAGCGCCGGACGGCGGGGATCGGACGGGTCGTGGTCGGCGCGCTGGAGGCGGCCGGCCTCTCGGTGGAGTGGGACGGATCGCCGCACACGGCGATCCGGGTCGCTCCGTTGGAGTGGCTCAACCGCCTTCCGGAGTAGGCGGTCGGGGGGCGCCGGGGAGGGTCGAGGGCGGCGGGTGGGCGCCGGGGAGCGGTCAGTCGCGCTCGACGTGCACCTCGGCGAAGTGGTCGCTCTTGTCCGCCTTGCGGATGGTGACCTTGACGTTGCCGACGGCGGTCTCGGAGTCCTTGTCGACGGTCTTCTTGGTGTCGCCGATGGTCACCTCGGCCGAGCTGTCGGTGATGTGAGCGATCGTCATCTTCATCGGGTTGTCGCCGCCGAAGACCTTGACGGTCTTGGAGGCGTCCGCGCCGTCGGTCTTGATGCCGACGGTGCACTTGTGGTCGTCGAGGCAGAGCGCCACGCCGCCCTCACAGGCGGCCAGTCCGGCGCCGAGCGTCAGGACGGCGCCCGCGGCGAGGATCGCCGAGCCGAACCGGAAGCGGGTCCGGAGGCTGGTGCGGTGGGCCTTGGCAGTGCTGCTCGCTGTGGTCATGTCCTCGACGGTAGTGGACCGGACACGCCCAGCCATCGGTCGTCGGCGGGAGGCCTGCCCTGGTGCAGCCCGGATCGGCCGGGCGATCGAACCCCGAGAGCGGTGGGTCGAATCCCCTAGGGGTCATCGGGAGTTGTCCGGCGGACCGGCTGTCCGACGGGCTGCAGCATATGCCGGAGGCTCATGCCACGCGCGTAGATCGAAGGCCCGCGAAAACGCCGGCGGTCAGTCGGCGACGCTCCCCAGGCCGCCGAAGCCACTGCCGGCGCCGCCCCCGAGGCCCTCCCCCGGGCCGTCCTCAGCGCCGCCACCCGGTCCCCACAGCGGCGCGGTGCAACGCTGGTAGGTCGCCTGCCAGTGCGGCCAGTTACGGGCCACGTCGTCGTCGCACTCGGCCAGCAGCCGCTCCACCGCAGCGGGATCGACGCCGTCCAGCAGCCAGGCCAGCGCGTCCGCCGTGCCGGGCCCGTCCGCCACCCGCAGCAGGTCCAGCAGCTCGCCCAGGCCGCCGAGCCGGGAGCCGTCGGCCACCACCCGCTCCATCCGGGGCAGCAACTGGCGCTCCTCGATGCGCAGGTGGGTCTCCAGCCGCGCCGCCAGGTCCTCCATCGCGTACGCGACCGGCCAGGCGCTGCCGGTGTCCCGGCTGGCGATCCGGACCAGCGTGGTGACCCGGGTGAACGAGTGGTCGAGGTTGTGGTGGTCGGCCTCCAGCCAGTTGAGCAGCAGCCGCAGCTCGGGCGCGAAGCGGCGCACGATCGGCCAGATCCGGGTGTCCTGCTGCTCGTGGTGGCAGGTCAGCATCGCGGTCATGAAGGTCCAGTGCCGCAGCAGCGCCTCCCCCTTGTCCTCCTCGTCGGGCTGGAGCAGCCGCAGCGCGTTGGGCAGCCGGGCGAGGTCCCGGCGCAGCGCGGCGTGCACGAGCCGCAGCCCGGCGAACCGCACGGTGGCCGGGTCGTCGTCCGTGGTGCGCCCGCACGCGTCCGCACCACGGGGGGCGACGCCGGGCTGTCCCTGCGCGGGCACGGCGGGGGCGGGCTGGGGCAGCAGGTGGATCGGCATGGGACTCTCTTCACGGCTTGGGGCAGGACGGGTGGTGGCGGCCGGTGAGGACCACCCCAGCCAAGGTGCCCGCAGTCGATCAGAAGCGAATCAATGTCCGATTGACGCGCAGGTCAGGACGTTTATCGGAGCGGACGCAACGCTCTGCGGCGCCCGTCCCGTGCTACCGGGCGAGGGCCCGCGCACCGGGCGCGCCCGGGAGTCCAGGGGAACAGCGAGGCCGCATGTCACCGGAGCAGGAGCAGTCGTTCGACGAGTTCGTCGCGGGGCGGTACGCCGCGCTGCGCCGCACCGGCTACCTGCTCTGCGGCGACTGGCACCTCGCCGAGGACCTCGCGCAGACCACGCTGGTGAAGCTGTACTCGCGCTGGGGCCGCCTGCGCGACCCGGAGTCCGCGGCCGGGTACGCCCGGACCACGCTGGTCCGCACCTACATCGACACCCGGCGCCTGCGCCGCTCGCACGAACTGCCCTCGCCGGACCTGCCGGAGCCGCCGGCGACCGGGCCGCGGGCCGCGGCCCCGGCCGACCCGGAACGCCGGCTGGCCCTGCTGGCCGCGCTCGCCAAGGTCACCCCGGCCTACCGGGCGGCGCTGGTGCTGCGGTTCTGGGAGGACCAGTCGGTCGAGGCGACGGCGGCGGCCCTGCGGCAGAGCACCGGCACCGTGAAGTCCAACACCAGCCGGGGACTGGCCCAGTTGCGCGTGATCCTCGGCGATTCACTGTTGGAGATCGCGGCGGGCTGAGCCCGGCCGGGCGGGGCCGGACGCACGACGCGACGGTGCGCACGACGGGACCGGACGCACGAGGGGGCGGGACGCACGAGGGGACGGTACGCACGAACCGGCCGGCCACACCCGCCGGCCGACGGGACCGGGCCCGCGACCGCCGGAGCCGGGCGCAGGGGCGCAACGGGTCGCCCGGGACGAGCGAGCGACGAGCGAGAGACGAGAGGGAATCGGGATTGAACGGGGACGATCCGGCGTTCGACGCCGACGACATGGGCGCGCTGTTCCGCGCGGTCCTGGACCAGCCGGAGCCGGCCGCTCCCCCGGAGCTGCTGCCGGAGGTCCGCCGCTCCGGCAACCGGCTGCGCCGCCGGCGCCGGCTGCTGGCGACGGTCGCGACCGCGGCGGCGGTGGGCCTGCTGGCCACGGCGGGCTGGGCGGTCCGCGGGCGGTCCCCGGCGGAGCACGACGGCCGGGTGCTCCTCCCGGCGGCGAGCGCGCCCGTCGCGCCGTCCGTCGCGCCGAGTCCGTCCGCGTCGGCGTCGCCGACGCCGTCGGTCACGCCGTCCCCGATGGCCGGCGGCACGGCCGGGGGGACGGACGACTGGACGGAGGACGGGACGGACGGGACGGACGGGACGACGACCGTGGGCGTGGCCACGGAGGGCAGCCCGGCCCTGTTCGCCCTGCTGCGCGCCCACCCGCCCGAGGAGATCGGGAAGGCCTCCAGGGGCGTCAGCTCGGAGAACTTCCTGCTGACCAGGAAGGACGGCGGCACGGTCGCGGTGACCAGGCGCCTGGACGGGCCCTCCGGGGCGCTCGGCGGCGCCACCTCACCGTGCGGAACGCCCATGCCGGGCAGCTCGGGCCCGAAGAGCCCGGAGGGCGAGGACTGCGTGGGCATGAAGCTGCCGGACGGCTCGATGGTCTGGGCGATGCACCCGGTCTCGGTCACCCCGCGCGGCCGGGAGGCCGCGCTCCGGCTCGTCACCCCGGACGAACTGGCCTACACCCTGCTGTTCGTCCGGGCCGAGGCCCGGCCGTACCCGCAGCCCGACGATCCGACGGTGGCGCTGCCGCAGCTGTTGATCCTGGCCGGGCAGTCGGGGTTCCGGAAGGCGGTCCAGGACGGCTGGGGGGACCCGGTCACCGCGCCATCCAGGACCCGCCCCTCGGCCGGAACCCCCGGCCCGTCCACCTCGCCCCGTCCGCCCGCGCTCCCCTGACCGCCCGCGGGCGGGCCCGGGGTCCCGGCCGTGGCGCCCCGGCGTCCCGGCGGCCGAGACCCGGCGAAACGCCGGGAACGGCAGGAACGGCAGGAACGGCAGGAACGGCAGGAACGGCCTCAGTCGGCCGCCGGCCCCGCCAGGTTCTTGCTCAGCCACTCCAGGGTGTCCGGGATCATCTTCTTGAAGTCCGAGGTCAGGTGCTTGCCGCCGGGCTGCTCGTAGTACGTGATGCCGACCGGCGCGGCGGCCTTGGCCACCCAGGACTTGACCACCTTGGTCTCGTACGGGTTGGCGCCGCCCGCGGTGACCAGCATCTTCACGTCGGCCTTGCCCTGCGCGACCAGCACGTCGGGGTTGTTGGCCGCGCGCTCGGCGTCGTGGCCCTTCCACAGGCCCGAGTCCGGGATGAAGTAGCCGTCGATCGGCACCGCGGCCTTGTAGACGTCCGGGTACTGCAGGGCGAGCTTGGCGCTGCAGAAGCCGCCGGTCGAGGCGCCCATCACGCCCCAGCCGTCGCGGCCCTGCACGGTGCGGAAGTTGGCGCGGACGAAGTCCGGGATGTCCTGGGCCATCCAGGTGCCCATCTTGGGCTGGCCCGGGATGTCGGAGCAGTCCAGCGCGTTCTTCTCGTCGCCGTTGAAGTTCTGCACCGGCATGACCATGATGAACGGGTGGGCCTTGCCCTCCTTGACCAGCCGCGCGTTCTCCTCCTGGATGGGCAGCTGGTTGTCGGTCCAGGTGTTGTAGCCGTTGCTCTGGCCGCCCGCGAAGAGGGTGAGCACCGGGAAGCCGGTCTTGGCGAACTTGGGGTCGTTGTACTCGGGCGGCAGCCAGACCCAGACCTTGCCGGCGACACCGGACTTGGCGCCGGTCACGGTGGTCAGGAAGATCGGTCCGGCCGTGGTGTCCCGGGCCTTGGCGAGGTTGGCGTTCGGGCCGGTCGGCATCAGCACCTTGCCGGGCGTCGGCGCCGCACCGTCCGGGGTGCCCGTGCCGCCGCCCGCCGGGGTGCCCGAGGCGCTGCCGCTCGCGGCCGGGGAGGCACCCGACGTGGCACTGTCCCCCTTCCCACCACCGGAACTGCCGCAGGCCGCGAGTGAGGCGGCCAGGGCGAGCACGGCGGCGCCGGACAGGACGGCACGGGAACGGGACGACTGCCTAAGCACGGTGAGGACTCTCCGACCGATGTCGCGCCCGGTCCGTCTGACCGGGCGGCGGCCCCCCGGTGGGGCCGGACAGACCCGGGGGCACGACGCTGGCACGACCCCCGGAGTGGTGGCCCGCCGTCCCTCGCGGGGGCGTGCCTTCCTGCGATCTTATGACGTGGGCCGGGGTGGCCCGGTTGCGCGGTGACCACCGGAAATCCAATGTTTGTTCGCGATCAGGCAAAATCCTTCACCACTCCCGTCAGGCGGCGGGGGCCGGGCGGCGGGGGTCACCGCGGGGGCACAGCGGCGGCCCCGTCCGGGCGCCGGATCTTGGGTGCTTCCGACCGGTGACGGCGGCCCGCGGATCGGGAACGATCTCAGCGAGCCGACGTCACCGGCATCCCCGCAGCACCGGCGACACCGTCCCCGAGGAGAG
This sequence comes from Kitasatospora sp. NPDC059599, assembly GCF_042735125.1. Taxonomy (NCBI): domain Bacteria; kingdom Bacillati; phylum Actinomycetota; class Actinomycetes; order Kitasatosporales; family Streptomycetaceae; genus Kitasatospora; species Kitasatospora sp. NPDC059599. The sequence continues at coordinate 50,908 of NZ_JBHWCL010000050.1, forward strand.
CCCCATGCCCCAGCAGATCGCCGTCGTCACCGGAGCCGGGAGCGGCGTCGGCCGGGCCGTCGCGGTCGAACTGGCCGCGGCCGGCTGGCTGCCCGTGCTGGCCGGCCGACGGGCCGAACCGCTGCACGGGACCGCCCGGCTCTGCGGCGCTCCGGCCGACGTGGTGCCGACCGACGTCACCGACCCGGCCGCCGTGGACGCCCTGTTCGCCGCGACCGTCGAGCGCCACGGCCGGGTGGACCTGCTGTTCAACAACGCCGGCAGCTTCGGCCCGGCCGTCCCGGTGGAGGAGTTGGAGGTCGAGGCCTGGCGGGCGGTGGTCGACCTCAACCTGACCGGCGCCTTCCTCTGCGCCCGGGCGGCGTTCCGGCAGATGAAGGCCCAGGACCCGCAGGGCGGCCGGATCGTCAACAACGGCTCGATCTCGGCGCACGTCCCGCGCCCGCACTCGATCGCCTACACCGCGACCAAGCACGCGGTCACCGGCCTGACCAAGTCGCTGTCCCTGGACGGCCGTCCCTACCGGATCGCCTGCGGGCAGATCGACATCGGCAACGCGGCGACCGACATGACGGCGGCGATGGGCGCGGGCGTCCGGCAGGCGGACGGCCGGATCGCCCCCGAGCCGACCATGGACGTGGCCGACGTCGCCCGGACCGTTCGGCACATGGCCGCGCTGCCGCTGGAGGCCAACGTGCAGTTCGCCACCGTGATGGCGACGGCCATGCCGTACATCGGGCGCGGCTGATCCGGCTCCGCGCCGTTCACTCGTCGCACGCGTCTCGCACGTCCTGCGCATCTCGCATGTCTTGCGCGTCTCGCACGTCCTGCGCGTCTCTCACGTCTTGCGCGTCTCGCACGTCCTGCGCATCTCGCACGCTTGCGCGTCTCCCGCGTTTCACGAGTCCCGCGCGTCTCACTCGTCGTGCGAGTGCCGGTAGCGCAGCACCCCGCCGTCCTCCTCCAGCCGGTAGACGCTGGTGGTGGGCCAGTACTCGCCGCTCTCGGCGGCGGGCAGTTCGGCGCGGAGCACCATCCGCAGGGCGGGCGGCGGGGCGTCCGCGTGGACGCGCTTGCGGTGTCCGTCCCAGCGGCCGCCGCACAGTTCGAGGTCCAGGACGAGGGGGGTGGTTCTCATGCCGCGATGGTGCCAGCGCCCCCGCGTCCGCCGGAGGTTTCGGAGCCTGCGGCCACCCGCACGAGGGAACCCCGTCAGGCCAGGCTGACGGGGTTCCGGGGGTGCGGGGGCTACGGCGCCGGGCTGCGGCGGAGGGTCACGGCCGCCAGGTGTCGTTCAGCGTGACGACCCCGCCGGCGGGCACGGTCGCCGTCCGGTTGGCACCGGACTCCCAGGTCACCGCGCCGCTCGCGTCCTTGCGGACGTACTTGTACTGGACGGAGGTCCCGGCCGGCAGCGAGAGCGCCAGCGACCAGACCGGGTAGCCGGCGGAGGACAGCGGCAGTGCCTTCGCCGGGTCCCAGCCGCCGAGCGCCGCGGCGTCGCCGACCACGTAGACGTCCTGCCCGTACGCGGTGGTCGCGTTGACGTCGAACGAGGCGCCGGAGACGCCCGCCCCCGGCTGGACGTACAGCGCGACCGCGTCGCCCGCGCCCACCGTCGCGGTGAACTGCCCGTTGGCGCCGACCTGGTAGGTCGGGCCGGTGCAGCCGCCGCCCGGCTGCGGGTCGCCGTGCTGGACGTCGCAGTAGGTGCCGGCCGGCAGCCCGGTCTGGAAGGTCCGGGTGATCGCGCCGCTCTCGTGGTTGAGCGCGACGTAGCCCTTGTTGCCGCGGCCGAAGGCGATCGCGTTGTTGCCGTTGGACCACCAGTCGGTCACCCCGGTGCCCGCCACGGCGTTGCGGAAGCCGACCATGTTGGCGACCTGCCGCCAGGCGTGGGTGCAGTTCCAGCCGTCCTGGTAGCAGGCGTTGACGGTGCCGCCGTTGGGCGGGCCGTCGTCCTTGTTGGTGAAGGAGTAGCCGGAGTAGACGTTCGGCGAGCCGTAGGTGGAGGCCAGCAGGAAGACGTTGGCCAGCGTGTAGGTGTTGCCGTAGGTGTAGTTGAGGGTGGAGCCGTTGCGCTCGGTGTCCCAGTTGTCGAGGAAGCTGCGCGCCTGGCTGCTCGGCAGGTAGCCCCAGGAGGCGCCCCAGCCGTTGAGGTTCGCGAGCTTGTCGGCGGTGAAGATGCGCTTGAGGTCGGTGCCGACCCGGAACTCGTCCACGTCGCCGTTGCCGGTGTACTCGGACGGCTGGATCGGCTCGCCCGCGCCGTAGATGACCTCCTGGACCCAGTAGGCCTTGGGGTCGGCCGTCTTGGCCTTGATCGCGGCGAGGTCGGCGGCGGCGATGTGCTTGGCCGCGTCGATCCGGTAGCCGTCCACCCCGAGCGAGCCGAGGTCGTCGAGGTAGTGCGCGATGGTGGTCTGGACGTAGGAGCTGCCGGTGTCCAGGTCGGCGAGGTTCACCAGCTCGCAGTTCTGGACGTTCGAGCGGTCCTGGTAGTTGCCGATCGGCTGGCGGCAGGAGTGGAAGTCCTGGTCCTGGTAGGTGCCGGGGTAGTCGTACTTGCTGTACGCGGTGCCGCCGGTACCGGTGCCGGAGCCGGCCGACATGTGGTTGACCACCGCGTCGGCGATGACCTTGACCCCGGCCGCGTGGCAGGTGTCGACCATGTTCTTGAAGGACGTGCGGTCGCCGAGCCGTCCGGCGATCCGGTAGCTGACCGGCTGGTAGGAGGTCCACCACTGCGGTCCCTGGATGTGCTCCTGGGGCGGCGAGACCTCGACGAAGCCGTAGCCCTTCGGGCCGAGCGTCGAGGTGCAGGCCTGGGCGACGGAGTCGAAGCGCCACTCGAAGAGGGTCGCGGTGACGTCCTTGCCGTTGTTCGCGGGCGGGGCGGCCTGGGCTGCGGGGGCGCCGACGGCGGTGCCGAGCGAGAGCGCGAGCGCCGCCGAGGCGGCGAGTGCGCCGGCCGCGCGGGCGGGCCTGGGGGTCCCCCCGGCCGAAGGCCGGGGGGAGGTGGGGGTGGTGACCACGTCGTCTCCTGGGGGTGGCTGGGGGTGGGCAGCCGGAGGTGAAGCCTGCAGGAAGTTTCTGTAACTTGCCGGAAACTTGCAGCGCTGAACCTAGGGTCGCCGGGAGACACCGTCAAGGCCCTGGGAAGATACGTTTCTGCATCGCCGTCCGCCACGGCCCGCCACCCGCCGCACCGACCTCCACCCCACCACCACACCACCGCCCACGGGTGGCGGGCCCGACCCGCTGCCGGACACGGCAAGGGCCCGGCAGCCGTAGCCGCCGGGCCCCTCACCTGTCCTGGTTCACCGGCCCCTCAGGAGGAGCCGACCCGGGTTCAGCCGGTCTGGACGGAGGTGTCGTCGATGACGAAGCTCGTCTGCAGCGAGGAGTCCTCGACGCCGTTGAACTTCACGGTGACCGTCTGGCCCGCGTAGGCCGAGAGGTCGAAGGTGCGCTGCTGGTAGCCCGCCGCGGCGTCCACGTTGGAGTAGGTCTTCAGCGTGGTGCCGTTGACCGACACGGTCAGCTTGTCGTACGCCGTGGTGCCCGACTCCGCGGTGTCGATGTGCAGCCAGAAGCTCAGCGTCGCCTTGCAGCCCGCCGGGATGCTC
>NZ_JBHWCL010000051.1:0-54113 GCF_042735125.1 Kitasatospora sp. NPDC059599
GTCACGCGCGGCGGTGGTTCGAGGAGACCGGCGGGCTTGACGTTCCTTATTCCGCGATGGTCGGGGAGAACGGAAACTACCCGCTTGGAAAGTGGTTGTCGGACCGACGAGGCGAAAATGCGAATGGTGATCTGGCGTCATACCGGGTGGAGATGCTGGACGCGCTCGGGATGATCTGGTCGGTGTCGGATGCGCGGTTCGACGCGGGGTTGGACTGGGCGCGGGTCTGGGCGAAGGAGCACGGCGGCTCTTTGGCGGCGCCGGCACGGGCCTCGGTCGGCGGGTACGCCATCGGCACCTGGCTCTCCGAGCTGCGGGCCGCCGCCCAGATCCCGGCCGCCTGCGCGACGAAGACGCCTGGCAGCTCAAGGAGGTCCTCGCCCGCGTCACGGTGCTGGCCACCGCTGCCGAGTACATCAGGGCCTTCGCCGAGCTGATGAACGACCGCCGCGGACGAGAGCTCAAGGACTGGATCACGCGCGTCCAGCAGGATCAGGTCCCGGCCCTTCGAAGCTTCGCCACCGATCTCCTGCAGGACCTTGATGCGGTCGTCGCCGGTCTGACCCTGAGCTACAGTTCCGGCGCGGTCGAGGGCCACAACAAAAAGATCAAAATGATCAAGCGCCAGATGTTCGGCCGCGCCGGCTTCGACCTCCTGCGCAAGCGCGTCCTCCTTGCGGCCCAGAGGTCTTGGAGGAGATCGTCAGCCACGACCGTTCATGATCGCGGCTCCGGTGACCCTCCGTGGCCCCGGCACGGAACGGAAAGTGATCCAGAACCACGGTTCAACCGACGCCGACACTTGGTCGACGCCGCTCAATCTGCTGGCACCACCCCACCCACTCACACGGCGGGCGCCTGGCCGCAGGCTACCGGGACACGGTCGGCGGACCGGGGATTTGTACCCTCCACAGGACAGTCGCGCTACCCGTGATGGTAGCGCTCAGATCTGCCGGTCCGGGTCGGAGAAGGTCAGGCCGCCGGACGAGAGGCGGCGGCGAGCCGGGGCAGGCGCGTCCACAGTCTCACCGGGCGGCTGGCGGAAGTCGGCGCCCTGCTCAACCGGCAGCCGGCGCACGCCGGACTGGGCCGGCACGGGAGCGTCGACGGCGGGCTCGGAGAAGGCGGGCAATGCGAGGGGGCGACGGTCGGTCATGATCCACAGTGTCGCAGCCCGGACGGAGCCGGGTAGACCAAACCGCTATCACCGGTGGTAGCGATCTGGCCCTGGCCAGCAGGGCCAGGCCGTCCGCGCTTCAGATCGCCATAACAGAGTGGTCAACCGCTACCACGCCTGCCCTCCGGGCAGCGCTGGCCGCGGTTGGCGATCTACCGATCCGCCGCACACGCCTCCTGGTCTGGCCCCTGTGTGGGGGCCAGACCGCTAGCACGAGTGACAGTGCTTTGGCACTGCTGGGAAGGCCAACGAAGACGGCCCGGGCGGTTGGCCCGGGCCGCCACAGGTCTCGCTGGCTATGCGCGGATGCCGAAGTCGGCTGGCGGGACCCAGCGTCAAGGCAGCTGCACCTTGTCTTACGGCTCTGGGTTTCTGCCGTGCACGCTAGCTCCGGGGTCCGACACAAGTGCGGGGTCAGCCAACCGCGCGTAGCCGGGTGCGGCCGGCCTTGGGCGGGGCGGCCTGGTAGTCGGGGATCAGGATGGGCGGGACGCCTTCGCGGGCGGCGCGGGTCATGGCGGCCTGCATTTCGAGCTCGGAGCTGTAGCCTGCGATCGCGGGATGGAGGCGGTAGCGGTAGCCCTTGCGCAGGACGAGGCCACGTTCGACGAGGAGAGCCATCCCGCGGCTGACAACCGACGGGAGGATCTGCAGCTCTGCGGCGATGTCCTGCTGGGCGAGCGGAACGACGCCGCCGGGGTCCTGGTGCTCGACCATCACGGACAGGACGTTCGTCGCGGTGGGGGTGAGCTCGAGGCGCCGCAGGAGCCCGAACAGGTCAGTGACCATCAGCATGTCGACTCCTTGTCCCCGGTCTTGGCGGCCGCCAGCCCGATGATGTCAGGGAATCCGTTCTCGAGCGCGAGATCGCGGAGTTCGGCGAGGAACGCCTGCTGCTCGTCCCCGTTGCCTTTGTACGCGATGAGGGGGTTGAGCTGCCACATCCCCCGGCCGACGCTGCGAATGTAGTTGCGGGCGGCGAGGTGCTTGAGGGCGGGGCTGACGCTGGAGCGGCTGGTGCCGATCTCGTCGGCGATCTCGCGCTGAATGGCGTGACAGACGCCGCGCTCGGCCCGGCCGACGATGTTGGAGAGGACCGCGCACTGCAGTTTGGTCATCTCTCCTGACATGAGCGCCTGAGGGAGAACGTAGCGGGCGAAGTAGCGGCTGAGAAGGGCGTAGCCGTCGGAGCCGAGAACTTCGTGGGGTGCACGGCGGTAGAACTTCGTGCGGGCTTCATAGACGCCGCTGGGTAGGTGTCCGGCGTAGCCCCGGACGATTTCGGCGGCGAGGTCGCGCTGGTGCTGGGGACCGGCGGGCTGGAGTCTCGGCTGGCGGGTGCGCTGGGGCGCTTGCCTGCGGGTGCTGTCGCGCTCTGCCAAGACCGTGATCCTTTGCTCGTGTCGACAGCACGCTACACGTTCTTCGCAGCAGTGCGAAGAATGCTGCGCGCGAGTGCGAAACACGTGTCGCGGCGGATCGACCTGGGGCATGCCGGATCATCTGGCCAGGTCGGATGATCATGCGGGCACCTCGGGGATGTCGGGCCACGTCGACCCAATGTTTCGCAATTCTGCGAAACATTGGGTCCTAATGTCGGCACTCAGTGACTTCCGGGAGCCTCAAATGTCGGCCCAGCCATACCTTTGTTTTTCCAAGTTTGCAGGTCAGAAGCCTAATTTCCAGGCCGGCCTCTTATATATAAAGGTCTCCGTCGCGCTCTCCCGAGCCTTGCCTCCGGCGGGCTGCGGCCCCGTGCCGCTGCCGCAGCCCAGGCCTGGCGTGTACGTCTGGGTACTGGCTAGGGCCACTGCGTGCGCCAGTCACCGAAGTCCGGCTGCCGCCGGACCCAGGGCCTTGACGGCCCTTTCCGCGAGGTCTGCTGGCTGGTGCCCGTATCCCACGAGGGCCGGTGCGGGCCCCACGTCGTACCGGACGGTGCTTTCAAGTAATTGAGGTCGCCGGTGTCGGCAGGTGGTGACGTCAGCAACCGTTCGGGGGCGGGCAGGCCGCAGCACCTGGTGCAGGCCCGACGGCAGGTCGCCTCGGCCGCAGGGGACACCGGCTATTCATCTGAGGGCAACTGCCCAGGCCGGACCGTCCACGGTCCGGCCGGTGCGGTGGCGGGCCGACGGCTGGGCCGGCCACGGCCCTGACGGCGGGACGGCACCGCAGGGCAGGCGGCAGCAAGGGCGGGTCCAGCGCCGCCTGGGCGCTGGCCACGGGTGCGGGGGCGGAGCACTCCGCGCCCAGCTACCTACGGGGCCGGGGTCCGCATCGGCTCGCAGTTGCCGCCCGTTCCCGGTCCCACCGGGAAGAGCCAACGGCGGGTGTTCCATGGACCACGGCCCAGCTCGCCTTCGTCCGCGCCTTCACCGACCCCGAGACGGCCGACGACGACCTCAGCCTCACCGCCCAGCTCCTGACCGGCCTGCGCGCCTCACCGCCCACACCGCCGCCCTGATCCGCGACGCTGGCACCAGCGGCCAGGACTTCCTAGACCGCGCGAGCATCCTCGACGCCGAAGTCCGCGCCTCCGGCGGGCGGGCCACCCGCACCACCCTCGCCCACTGCTTCCACCACGCCGTCCTGAACGACAACGGCGCGCTCGACACCGCGATCCGCGACCTCGACCAGCTCACCCGCGACCGCGACTACGCCTACTACACAGACATCGCCCACTTCATGGCCGACCTCCAGCACCCTTCCCCCGCTCAACGCGCCCGCGCCGCCCGCGCCCGACCTGCTCTGGGAACGGGTACGCGAGCACCTCACCACCGTCCCCGCAGTCGAGCGGGAGCACCTGCTGCGGCTCAGCGCCCGTGACCGCTCCGCCGTGGACGGCTCCCACCCGCCGACCCACCTGCGGATCGCCCTGGCCGCCCACGCCGGCAACGGGGACGCCACCGTCACCGCCGCCGAGGGCGCCTCGATCGCCGCCGAGCTGGCGCCGCACCGCGCCCGGATCGCCACCGGGCTGCTGGCCGGCTGACGAGGCCGACCGGCAGCGGAGCGCCGACCTCCCCTCTGCCGTCGAGTAGGTCCCAGCGCGTCCGTCGACCCGCCCGACCCCGAGAAGCACCGCATGTCCGACCTACTGGAGGGCGCCCGCCCGGCGCCGGAGGCGCCAGCGGCGATGGGCGCCGGCTCGGAGCTGTCTGTCTTCGGTCGTTGAAGGGCGGGCCGTTGTCGGGGTCGCGCAGCCGGGTGTGATGCTGGCGCAGGATCTCCTCGCGCTGCGCGGCGGTTTCGTCGAGCGCGGCCTGGCGGGCCGCGGAGTTCTCCCTCATCTGGCGGCGCAGCTCCCGGTAAGCGTGATGGTCGGCGAGCGGACCGCCACCATCGTCTCCCGCGATCTGGGACCGCCCCTCGATCGTGTGTAACCGACGTTGGTAGTGACAGCGGCGGGCGATGGCCTGGCGTTGTCGGCCATCGCCCTATTGAGCGGATGGCCGGGGCCTTGTTTCGCAGGCTGCCGCTGGGTTACGGGTACAAGGTCAGTCGAATCCGCACGTGCTCCACGGCTCGGGGCGACGTGAGCACGTGTGCCGTCGTGCCTCGGGCTCCCCCGTGCGCCTTGGTGTAAACGCCGTTTACACCAGGCTGGAAGAGAATCCCGAAGACACGGCCGCGCGATGTGCCTAAACCCGCATGGCGCCACTATGGTGACGTCATGACGTCTCAAAACTCCGAGGGAGGGCGGGAAAAGGTTGCGTCCAAGCTGCCTGTAGCCCTCCGTCAGGAACTCAAGACCCGGGCCGCGCAGCTCGGCATCGACATGCAGGACGCCGTCACCCAAGCCGTTGAGCAGTGGCGCCTCCGACCGGTCAACGACAACCCCACCATCGACACGGCCGGGGCCGAGAGCTGGAACACCTGGCTCCCCACCGGCCTGTACGACGCGTTCAAGGACGACTGCACGGGTCGGGGGATCTCCTTCGTCCAGGGCCTGGCCCAGGCGATTCGCGTGTGGATCGACTCGCACAACGTCTCCCTGAGCGAGCTGGCGATCCCCCGGTACACGCGGCGGATCGTCGTCTGCAACCAGAAGGGCGGGGTAGGCAAGACCACCATTGCCGCCGGGACGGGCCAGGCCATAGCGCTCGGCCTGCCCGCCAGCACGGGGGCCTCGAAGCTGCCCGCGCTGCCGGGGCTGCGTACCCTGCTCGTCGACTACGACCCGCAGGGCCACCTGACCTCGCAGCTCGGCGTCAAGCAGATCCCGCCGGGTGAGGAGAGCCTGGTGACCCACATGGTCGACCGCGACCGTGTGGCCGGCTCGCTGATCGACCAGGTCGTGGCCATCGAGCCGGACCACTTCGCAGGCCGCCTGAGCCTGCTGCCGTCGAGCTTCGACGCGTTCCTGCTCGACTCCCGCCTCGGATCCGTCCGCGGTCCCCGCGAGACCAGCCTCCAGCGCGCCCTCGCCCCGCTCGAAGAGCACTTCGACGTCATCGTGATCGACGCCCCGCCGAACCTCGGCCTGGCGATGGACGCCGGCCTTTACTACGGACACCGCCGCAAGAACGAGGCACCCGGCACCTCCGGCGTCCTCGTCCCGGTGGAGGCCGAGGACTCCTCCGCGGATGCCTACGCCATGCTCGACAGCCAGATCCGAACCGTCAGCCTCGACTACGAGGTCGACATCGACCGGCTCGGCCTCGTCGTCAACAAGTTCGACAAGCGCAAGGGCTATGTCGCCACCCACTCACTCGACAACTGGCAGTCCCTGGGCACACCGCCCGTCCTGTCCGTCGTCCCCGACCTCAAGGAGCAGCGCGAGGCCGTGCACCTCAAGCAGCCGCTGCTCATGTACGCACCCACGTCCACTCAGGCGCAGCGGATGCGCGAGATCCGACGGAGGCTGTCGTGAGCATCGCCAAGAAGCTGCAGGGTGGCGGCGGGTCCTTCGGGGCACTCGCTCAGGGCGCGTCGCGCGGAGACGAGGTGCGGGCGCGCAGCGAGGCACTGGACGCCACGGGCCGGGTACGGCGTGCGTCGTCGGCGCCGGTGTCCTCGATCGTCTTCAATCCGCTCAACCCCCGGAAGACCGTCGACAGCGAGTCGATCGACGAGCTCGCCGAGAGTCTGACGCGTCGGCAGATCGTTCCGGTCACCGTGGTGAGCCGTGGGGCTTTCCTCGACGCGCACCCCGATCAGTCGGAAGCGATCGGGGAGGCGGACTTCGTCGCGCTCGACGGGAACCGCCGTCTGCGGGCCGCTCAGCGGGCCGGGCTCGAGACCTTGCGTGTGGACCTCAACGATGACCTGGTTTCGCGTGCTTCGGACATGGTCGAGGCGGCGCTGATCGCCAACGCCCACCGCGAGGACGTGTCGCCGTTCGAGGAGGCCCAGGCGATCGAGCAGCTGCTGAACACGGTCTACGAGGGCAATCAGGCCGCCGTCGCGCGGGCTCTGGGCAAATCCCGTGCATGGGTGGGACAACGGCTGGCCCTGCTCCACCTCTCCCCCGAGCTTCAGGAGCGGACGGGGACCGGAGAGCTGGCCGTTGAGGAGGCGCGCAGGATCGGTGCCGAAGCACGGTCGGGGAAGATCACCCCGGCCCAGCAACTCAAGCGGGCCGAGGCCGCGAAGCAGGCGGCTGCGGACAAGCAGGCCGCGAAGGCGGCACGGGCGGCCAAGCGCGCGGATCGTCCGTCGGGGGAGGAGGCGACCGATCGTGCCTCGGGACCCGCTGCCGGGATCGACGGCGCCGGCGGTGGTGTCAACGGCGTTTACACGCCGTCCGCGGTTCAGCTGTCGGGCGGCGGTTCGCAGGAACGGTTTCTGGGTGTAAACGGCGTTTACACCGCAGGCCTACCGGACCAGCGAGACGCCGGCACCGACGAGCGCGACCGTGTCGCGTATTCGGCTGCGGAGCTCTCGGCGGATCCGGTACGCCAGGCCCAGCAGGCCGGCAGGACAACGGTTTCGTCGGGCGGGGCCGGGGTGCCCGACTGGCGTGACCTGGAGAACGTGACGACCTGGCTCTGCCGTTTCCTTCAGCCCGACGAGCTGAGGGTCGTCGTCACCAAGGTGCTGGACCGGCTCGAGGAGTACCCGCCGGAGCGGATGACCGGCGGCTGATCGGCACGGACGTCGACCCGACGACCTGGGCATCCTGAGGTGCCCCGGCCGTTCTGCTTCGCCAAGGACCCTGGCATCCGGCGCGGACCAGCCTGCTCGCCCGTCTATCCGCACCTGTGTCGTCTGTGGAGTGCATGTGGCTTCGGCACTGTCCCGAGCCGCTCTGCCGGGCAGGGCCGTTCGGGACATGAAGTCCGCCCCAAGGGGCGCCGACAGAGCTTGGTATCCACTGTCCCGATGGTGCCGACCCCCGGCTGGCTGTCTCGCGGACAAGCCCTGCCTGGGACGGTGGGCGCCGCCGGGGTGCGAAGCGGGGGAGAGATTGGGAGCCGTTCGCCGCCACTGGGTGGCAGCCGGCGGTGAGGCTGGGCGCCGACGTTCTGCTGCGTCGGGGCCGTGTCGAACAGGCACTGGGGCTGACGCGTCCGACGGGCCTGGAGGGCGACGCGGGCGACGCGTGGCGGTCCTTTGCTGAGGTGCTCGTCGGGGCCGGGCGGGTGGACGAGGCGATCGACGCGCTCGCCGCGCGTCTGAGCACGGATGGGCGCTTCGGGCTGGTGGAGGTGACCGAAGGGCACGGTCGTGACGAGCGGGTGATGGAGTTGCTCGTCATGGTCGCCGCGGAGGTCCGACGCGCCCCCGAGCAACGCGGTGTCCGTCATCTGTGGGACGTGGCATGAAGTCCGACGGTCCGCACCATGCCGAGGCAGTGCCCGCCACCCGTACCACGGGCGTATCCGTCAGCGCCCGCCGCGCTCGCTACAGGGATCCCAGCCCGTCTCCTCAGACGATCAACGCGGCAACTGTGTGACCGCCCTCACCGACCGGCGTCCTCCCCTCCGTCGCCGACCTTCCTCGCTGTATCCGGGCTGTCTGTGTGCCGGTCGCACCGGACCGGGCTGCGGGATCCCCTCGGTAACGGTGTAAACGGCGTTTACACCGCAGGCCTGCCGGACCGACAGGACGCCAACACCACGACGGCGAGCCGTCTGGCAAGGATTGGCATGTCCAGCACTGAAGGGTGAGCCGCAGGAAGCCACCCCGAGGCGCCTTTCGCGGCATGGCCGGTGCCGTAGGCCTTCCCGGCTTGCGGACAGACCGCCACAGGGTACGTCCAGGAATTTTGATCATGAGGGCGAGCGGCGACGTGTTCGACGGCGATCTACAGGGCGGGCGCGTTCGGCGAGTTGCGCGGCCTGATCCTCGTGCCGATCGGACCGACCGCGCAGGCTCCGCCCATCTCCCGGGCGATGAGCACCGTCGGGGGCGTTCAGGCCGGACCGGCGTCAGGGGACCGACCAACGGAACCACCTACCGACTCAGAGGCCCCCGTTTGCGTCGGCGTCGGCGCCGGAGGACCGCCTCCTGGGCGAAGTCGAGGGGCGGCCTTCCGAGGTTTCCTCAGGGGCCGGGGAGCGTAACGCGGGCCACTGACACCGACTCGATCGTCGGTGCACGCGGACCCCGCACCGACGCGTCGGTGCGGGGTCCGGCGTCCGCGATGACGCGAAGACTCAGACGGCGACCAGCTTGGGACGTCCGGACGCACGCGGAGGCTGCTTGCGGTACAAGGGCGCGGCGATGTCCGGCAGCCGGCCCTCCCGGACCTCTACCGCCGCGGCCCGCAACGAGGCCTCCATCTCGGCCTCGGAGCTGTACTTGGCGATGAACGGGTGCAGCCGGTAGCTGTGCCCCCGCCCCTCGCCGCTACGGATGACGAGGTGCCGGTCCACGAGGCACTTCATACCGCGGCTCACGGCCGACTCGAGCATCCCGAGACGTTGCGCCATCTCGACCTGGCTGTGGTTGACCTCGCCACCGGGCAGCTGGAGGTCGGACATGATGCCCAGGACCGCGATCGCGGAAGGGGTCAGCTTGAGTCGGGGGATCATGCCGAGCACGCCGGAGGGGGTGATCTCCATAGTGGTCCTCCTCAGCTCTCTCGGGCGAAGTCGTCAGGCCCGATGGTATCGGGGAACTCGCTGGCGAGTTTTTCCGCACGGACAAGCGCGAGGACGCCGTTCTGCTCGTCGCCGTTGCCGCGGAAGCACAGCCGGGGGTTCACGTCGTAGTGACCGCGCCTCTTGTGCCGCCGGATGTAGTTCAGCTCGCAGAGCCGGCCGATCGCGCTGTTCACGCTGCTGCGTGCCACCCCCAGTTCGGAGGCCATCTCGACCTGGGTCTGAACGATGGTCCCGCGGTTCTGAGAACCCATCATGTGGAGCAGGACCGCGACCTCCACAGGGCTGAGCCGGTGGGCCACGATGCACCGCGCGAGGACCTTGGCCAGGAACCAGTTGCTCGTCAGGGAGTAGCCCATCGAACCGGCCATGTCGTGTGACACCCGCCGCGGGCGGAACTTGACGGTGACTTCTTCGACCGTGGCCACGGCCGGCTGCGTCGCGATGTCGATGGCCAGTTGCTCGCCGAACCGGTCGAGCATGCTGATGAGTTCGGGCTCTCCCGCAGAACGGACCGTCCGGTACCCCGGTGTCGCCTTAGAAAGAGCGGTCCGTTGTTCTGCTCTCACGCGTACCTCCGTTCGAGTCGGTTACCTGACACTACATTAACTTGCGGGTGTCTCGAACTTTTTGTGCGGCGGATCGCAAGTCCTGTTCGCCGAACGCGTCACTTGGCGGTCCCGGGACCGACGGTTCCAGGAGCCTGAGTGCCGATTCGCCGGTTTGGCTGCTCCGGCCCTCGGAAGACACATCCAGCGATACTTGCGGATGACTCGAAGTCTCAGCCGTACCGCTCTGGCGGGCGACCGGGAAGGGAATCTTTTCGTCGGCGACAAGCAAAGTTCGAGGTAGGCGCAAGTTTCTGTCGTGAGTCTGCGACATAATCGGCAGAACTGTCCCAGGTTCACGACAGTTTCGACTCATTCCGCGGCAACGTCACCTAGTCTCCACGACTGGAAATTCTTCGAGGTAATCACAAGTTTCGACCACTAGTGTCCGGATCCACAGGGCAGATCCACCATCGAAGTGTCGGCTATACACAGACAGAAGGATTTACAAACCAGCAGGTCAGAGGGGGTATTCGGCCCGTGCCCTCTTACTAAAGAGGTGGCCGTTCCATCCTGTGTCCTTTGGTCACTGCCGGTGCTCCTGTCCCAGCACCCTGTACCAGGCCGTGTTCTCAGCTCTGGCCGACCCACGTCCTGACCCGACGTCACTGACCCGAGCGATAGCTGGCAGCGGCGAAGGAATAGAACCTCAGCTGCCAGGCCTCAGCACTCGTGGAGCCTCGAGCAACAGAGTCAAGGCAACTGCCCAGGCCGGACCGTCCACGGTCCGGCCGGTGCGGCGACGGGCCGACGGCCGGGCCGGCCACGGCCCTGACGCCGGGCCGACGCCGCAGGGCAGGCGGCAGCGATGGATGGTCCAGCGCATCCAGGCGCTGGCCAGGGTGCGGTAGCGGAGCGCTCCGTGACCAACCACCCGGTCTGCTGTTGTCCGCAACACCGTTGTAGTTGCCACCCGGACCCGGCTCGCGGAAGCGCTCGAGGCTGAGGTGTTCCGCTCTGTTTGCCCATGTGAGGTTCAAGGGGACAACGTCGAAGAAGATCGGGCCGGGGCCGACGGCATTGATGGGCGGTACCAGGGCCAGGTCCTGGTACCGCCCGTGGCGGTCTATCGGGGAGGATGACCTGACCGGTGCCCCTGATCAGGCGGTAGTAGCTCTACTCGTTCGAACAGTCCGGACTGAAGAGACGGGCACGCTGTACTCCCGCCTTTCGCAGTTCGTCCGCCACGACGCGCAGCGCGGTGCGGGCCATCTGCGGGAAGACCCCGCCTTTGCAGTCCATCCGGACGCAGGGGACCTCGGTATCGACGGTGACGTAGCTGGGACTGTAGGGAGGACGGTCATCGTCCCAGACGTCTTCGGCCTCTTCCGGTGAGAGTTCGCTGCCGTCCTCGAACACACACATCAGGCGGGGTTCGGCAGCCGTGAGTGCCGCAACCGCGCGAGCCGGATCGTCCGACCCGACGGCGATCGTGAAGTCTTGGTGGAACGCGGAGCCGGGGCGGCTCGTCCCGATGCGCAGCACGTCCGGATCGACGCTGATGCCTCCCGGTTCGCTTTCCGAGGCAGCGGCTCGGCGCATCCAGAAGGCCGCCTCGGCGGTCGCCCCGCATGCCTCGACCACCCGCCACAGCATCTGCGGGCCCGAACCGCGAACCGCCTGTTCGAACAGATCCCGGGCGTGTTCCCACTCCATGTCGGCCATGGCCTGGCCCCCGTGTCTGAATGCGATTTCGACGGATGACGGGAACGATTCCGTAGTATCCACGGATCCATGGCTACCACCGTGTGCTGACACCGGGCCGTGGACCAGGAATCCGGACACCGCCCCATGCCCGGCCCCAGGCCGGTGGTCGTCCCCCCACATGCGGGGACGACACACGGCCCACTGCCCGGGCCCACGGGAGCACTCCCCGCGTAGGCGGGGCCGACACTGTTGCGTTGGAGCCAGCCCAGTGGTCGGTCGGACAATCCCCGCGTAGGCGGGGCCGACAGGACGGGGGAAGGCTGTGACGTTCGTAGAGGGGAGTGATCCCCGCGTGCGCGGGGCCGACGACGACTCGTGGACTCGGCATGCCGTGGCCACTGGAAGATCCCCGCACATGTGGGACCGTCACTTCCCGACCTGCGATGATGCACCTCAGAGTACGCCAGATCAGTTCAGGTTTTCGATTTCAGGAATTCCCGAACCGCGGGGCCGGAGCATGGACGACATGGCCCCGGGGCCGAGCGACGGATCGGATTCGGGGATGCCACGATGAGGCGGCGATCAGTCGGACACGGTTAGTGGGGAGGACGGCGCGTGCCTGGGTACGGCCTGGTCGAGGAACCGTGGCTGACAGTCCGCCCGGTCGGTGGCGGCTCTCCCGTGACGGTGGGGATCGCCGAGGCCCTCACCGGGGCCCACGAACTCGAGGGTCTGGTCGTGGAGTTCTCCACCCAGCTGCCGGCCGTCCTGCGCCAGGTTCTGCTGCCTGTCGTCGCCGACGCCAGCGGCGTACCCCGGACGCCGCGGGAGAAAGGCGCCCGGCTCGCTCGAGGACGGTTTGCGGAGGCCGAACTGGACAGCCTCCGGACCTATCTCGGGACACACCGCGCGGCGTTCGACCTCTTCGATCCCGTCGCGCCGTTCGGGCAGGTCGCGGGACTGCGCACGGCCAAGGGCGAGACGAAGGGTTCCGCCACTCTCGTGGCGACCGCGGCGAGCGGCAACAACGTCCCCCTGTTCGCCAGCCGGTCGGACGCGGACCCGCTCGACCTGACGCCGGCCCAGGCCGCGCACTGGCTCCTGCACGCCCACTGCTGGGACACCGCGGCGATCAAGACCGGCGCCGTCGGCGATCCCCTGGTCAAAGCGGGCAAGACGACCGGGAACCCGACCGGCCCGCTCGGCCAGCTCGGCGTCGTCATCCCCACCGGGCGGACCCTGTACGAGACCCTCCTGCTGAACCTCCCGGTCACCCAGCCCGAGGCCCTCGGCGTTCCGCAGTGGAAGCGCGGGCCGCACGGCCCCGCGTGGGAGCTCCGTGAGGCTGAGGGCCTCCTCGACCTATGGACGTGGCAGGCCCGGCGGATCCGCCTCGTCCCGCATCAGGACGAGGCCGGCCGGCTGCGGGTCGCCCGGGTGGTCATCGGCGCCGGAGACCGGCTCACGCAGACACCCGGGCTGGAACCGCACACCGCCTGGACGTACGCGGCACCCGGCCAGAAGTCCTCCTCGGCCCCGCACGAGCGAAGACCACGCCGCCACACCCAGGGCAAGGCCGCCTGGCGCGGCCTGGACGCACTCCTCGCGTCCACCCGCCAGAGCACGGGTGGCTCCTTCGAGACCAGCGCCCTCCTTGACGAGGTCGGCGCCCTCCAGGAGATCGGCAAACTGCCCGCCGACTACCCGCTGCGGGTCGAGACCTTCGGCGTGGTCTACGGCACCCAGTCCTCCGTCGTCGAGGACGTCGTCCACGACACGATTCCGCTGCCCCTGCTCGCCCTCCATCGGGACAGCGAAGCCCACCAACTCCTCCTGGACGTGGCCGAGCAGGCGGAACAGCTCGCCCAGGCCGTCAACAACCTCTCCGCGGATCTGCGCCGGGCCGCCGGAACCGATCCCATCCCCTGGGACAAGGGCCAACGCCCCGGCGAAGTCCTCCTGCACACCCTCGACCCCCTGGTGCGCCGCCTGCTCGCCGGCGTCCGTGCGGCCGGCACCGACGACGACGTTCTGGAGCGCGGCAGGCTCGCCTGGGAGCACCTGGCGTACCGCCACGCCTGGGACACGGCGAACGGACTCCTGCTGGCCGCATCCGGCACCACCTTCGCGGGCCGCACCGTCATCCTGGCCGACAAGTCCGGCAAACCGCAGACTTACAAACTCGGCACCGCGGGGGCGGCCTTCCGGCGTCGGCTCGACGGGATCCTCCCCCGTCCCGCCATGGACCACCCCGGGGTGTGGCCGCTCTGCACCGTTGAGGCCGACGACGTCCTCGCGCGACACGACGAGGTCTCCGACGGACAGAAGGCCGACCCCTCGACGCGGGCTCTCTACGACCTCCACCAGCGGGGGCGGTCCGAGCCGATGCACCGACGCGGCGTGAGGCTCGGCGAAGCCCTGCTAGCCCTGCGCCGCAGCGGCGAGGTCAGCGAGGAAGCGCTCGACACCCGGGTCGCCCAGCTCGCCGGTGCGACCAGCGTGTCCGCACTACTGGTCCACCTGCGTGGCCTGGTCACCCAGCTCCGCACCGCCGGTCAGCCCCTGGACCACGACCACCTGACGGCCGACATCCAGGCCTGGCACCACACGGACCGGCGCCCCCGGGTCCGCCTCACATGGGCCCTCGACTACCAGGTGTGGAAGGGCCGGACGCCCGCGGGCGACTGACCGTCGCTGAGCGGCCGGAGCCCTGGCATCCCCATCACCACCGGACCATCGTTCCTTCGAGGAGAAGCGCATGACCGACCGCCTTTTCATAGACGTGCACATCCTGCAGACCGTCCCGCCGGCGAACCTCAACCGGGACGACAACGGCAACCCCAAGGAGGCCTACTTCGGCGGCAAGCGCCGCTCCCGCGTCTCCTCCCAGGCCTGGAAGCGCGCCACCCGCATCCACTTCGCCGAGAGCCGGGACCCGCAGGACCTGGCCACCCGAACGAAGCGGATCGCCGTCCAGCTCGCCAAGGGCATCGCGGAGCGAAGCGGCGTCGCGGCCGAGGACGCGCGGCGGATCGCCGGCGCGCTGATCAAGTCGACCGGGATCTCCGCCGGCAAGAAGGAAGGCGAGACCGCCTACCTCCTCTTCTACGGGCGCCGCCAGCTGGACGGCATCGTCGACCTGGTCGCCGGTACGGCCGCGGACCTCGCCGCCCTCGACGCGAAGGCTTTGGAGGAGGCGGTCAAGGCCCTGCCGGTCAAGGAGCGGTTGCAGGGCGGCCACCCGGCCGACGTCGCGCTCTTCGGGCGGATGGTCGCCGACGTCCCGGGCCTGAACATCGACGCCGCGACGCAGGTGGCCCACGCGATCTCCACCCATGCCGCCGAGCTCGAATTCGACTACTACACGGCCGTCGACGACGAGCAGACCGCAGATGAGACCGGCGCGGGGATGATCGGCACCATCGGCTTCAACTCCGCCACCCTCTACCGCTACGCGACCGTCGGCCTGCACCAGCTGCGGGAGAACCTCGGGGACGACAAGGCCACGGTGGACGCCGTCGACCTGTTCGTCGACTCCTTCGCCCGCTCCATACCGACGGGCTACGGCAACTCCTTCGCCCACCGCACCCGCCCCAGCCTGGTCACCGTCGTCGTCCGCGCCGACCAGCCCGTGAACCTCGTCTCCGCCTACGAGAACCCCGTCCCGGCGAGCCAGGGCATCGTCGCCGAGTCCGCGCGTCGCCTCGCCACCGAGTTCACCACCGCCACCGAGCAGTGGGGCGACACCCCGCTCTACGTCGGTATCTGCCACACCCTCGACGCCGGCACCGACGGGACCGGGCGGAAGCTGACGGAGGCGTTCGGCGTGAACCGCACCTTCGCCGAGCTGCGCGACGGACTGCGCACCGCCCTCACCGAGCGGGTGAACGACAACTGATGCCCGACCACCCCACCCCCGCACCGCCCCCGAAGCAGGATGAGGAGCAGGCGGTCCTCGTCCTGCGCCTGGCCGGCCCGCTCCAGTCCTGGGGCGACCGCAGCGCCTTCAACCGCCGCGACACCCGGCCCCAGCCGACCAAGTCCGGCGTCGTCGGCCTGCTCGCCGCCGCCGCAGGCCGCCCGCGCGAAGCGGACATCACCGACCTGGTCGGCCTGCGCCTGGGCGTGCGCGTCGACCAGCCGGGCATGCTGCTGCGCGACTACCACACCGTCAGCGACTACCGGGGCCGGCCGCTGCCGCAGGCCGGCGTCAACGCCAAGGGCGTGCAGAAGCCGACCTCCCCGGCCAAGGACACCCACGTCACCCACCGCTACTACCTCCAGGACGCGGTGTTCCTCGCCGCCCTCCAGGGCCCGGCCGGCCTCATCGCGACGCTCGCCGAAGCCGTCCGCCGCCCCGCCTTCCCGCTCGCGCTCGGCCGGCGCTCCTGCGTCCCCACCCAGCCGATCGCCCTCGGCACGGTGCGTCACGCCAACCTGGAGGACGTCCTGGCCAGCGAGCCCTGGCAAGCCGGCGTTGTCGCCATGAACGCCTACCGGCGGCGGGCCCAGCGGGGCCCGGAGCCGTTCTCGCCGCACCGGATCGACCTGGCCGCGACCTTCGACGACCCCTCCGGCGACGACACCCTCCAGGACGTCCCGCGCTCCTTCGCACCCCGCGAACGCGGCTTCACCACCCGGCGGATCCGCCGCGCCTGGCTCGACGTCCCCACCGGCCTGCCCCCGTCAGACCGGACCGAGCAGCCGGCCTCGTCGGCCGGCGGCCATGACCCGTTCGCCCTGCTGGGCTGGTGACCCGATGACCTACCTCTCCCGCGTCCGCATCAACCCCCTGCGCGCCGCCAGCCGCACCCTGCTCGCCAACCCGCGCGCCCTGCACGGCGCCGTCACGGCCGGCAACCCCGACACCGCCCCCGGCGACCGGATCCTGTGGCGCCTGGACACCGACCACCCGCGCCGCCCCGTGCTGCTGGTCCTCACCCCCTCCAAGCCCGACTGGACCCACATCGTCGAGCAGGCCGGATGGCCCGACGCCGATGGCGAGCACTACGCGATCCGCGACTACAGCCCCCTGCTCGGCCGGCTCGCCGCCGGCCGCGAGTTCGCCTTCCGCCTCAAGGCCAGCCCCGTCCAGAACACCTCCACGCCCGACAAGGCGAGCCCGCACCGCACCAAGACCGCCGACCAACTCCACCACCGCTCCTACCGCATGCCCCACCGCACCGCCGCCCACCAGCTCACCTGGTTCCTGGACCGCACCACCCGCTGGGGCTTCACCATTCCCGAGGCACACACCGACCACCCCGCACCGGGCCTCGAACCGTCCGCCCCGGACACCCCCGCCGACGCGCCACCCGCCCGCGAGGTGAGGATCACCGACCGCAGCCGCAGCACCTTCACCAAGCCCGGCACCCGCACCCCCGTCACCCTCACCACCGCCACCTTCGAAGGACACCTCCGAATCACCGACCCCGGCCTCCTGCAGGCCGCCCTCCTCGGCGGCATCGGCCCCTCCAAGGCCTACGGCTGCGGCCTGCTCACCCTCGCCCCACCGCCCACCGCCCACCGGAACCCGCTGACCGATGGCCGGCGGTCAGCGGTCGGCGGCCTGACCGTCTGGGACCCGCACGGCCAGGTCCGACCGGCCCCGGCCGTGCCACCGAAGGCTTCTGACCTGTGGTGAAGCCGAACACAAGCGGCCTCCGCAGGTCTCAGTTGAGGACCTGGACTTCGCCGATGGTGAGTTCTGTGGTGGAGGTCTTGGTGATGGCGGGGAGGTCGCCTTGCTGGCCTCCGCCTTCCCAGTGGACGGTCCAGGTGGTGGTGGCGCTGACCGGGAACTTGCCGCCGGGTTTGCCGGCGCTGGTGCTGGTGTAGCGGTAGCCGCAGTCCGGGGACGTCGCGGCGCCCAGGTCCGGGGTGTAGGGCGTCCCGGGCGTGGTGCAGGAGCGTGTCCCGCCGTCGCCCATCGACCAGTCGATGCGTGTCACCTTCGCGGTGACCGACACGGACAGTCCGCCGGCGGACTTCGACTCGATCCACGGGCCCCAGCTCGTCTTGGACGCCTTCGCCCACAGCCACACCGGCATCCCGATCACACCCTTGCCACCCCGGTCCGGCGCCGTGCCGATCTCCGGCACGTCGAACGACATCGTCGCGAAGATCGTCTGGGCCAGGGTGGCCGGTGTGATCCCTCCTCCGAAGCCCGGCGGGGGAGTCGCCCGCCAGCCCACGCCGCCCTTGGGTCCCTGGGCGATCCCTCCGCCGGCGGCCGCGAGGTAGCAGCTCCGGCCGTAGACCGCTCCGTCACCGGGCTGGTGGCCTTCCCAGAGCGGGTCTCCGGCGGGCGGCTGCGGCTGGGAGAGCCGGTAGTAGCAGCCGTCCTCCGCGTTGTACCAGCCCCACCCGTTCGAGCAGGGGACGGTGACCCCGTTGAAGATGCAGGGCTGGGGGGCGCCGTTTCCCCCGGATCCGCCCCCTCCGGAGTTCCCCCCGCCGGAGCCGTTCCCGCCCGATCCCCCACCGCCGTTGTCGGTGACGGCGATGCAGACGTCCGCCATCATCACACTGCCAGGTGGGCACTGTCCGCCGTCGGCGGCGGCCGGGGAGGCCGGGAGCACGGCTGCGAGCGCGGCCACGGTCACGGCGGTGGTCAGCGCCGCCCGGCCCCTCAGCACGTCCGGCTCCGGTCCGGAGAGTACGCACTGATCCGCCACGTGCCGCCCGCGGCCTGGACCGCCTCGACGTCGACGTACAGACGGCCGGGCGTTCCGGTGGCCGCCGCGTTCTTCCCGGACGCGGAGAACACCGCCGTCCAGTTCGAGACATCGACGCAGTCCGTCAGGGTCGCCTTGTGCGGCGAATCGGATACGTTCACGGCCGTCACCTGCGGGTGGGTCACCTCGGTCCCCTTGTAGAGGATGCCGGCCTGCTGGGCCCGGGTGATGTCGCCGGCCAGGCCGTCGTAGGCGCTGCCCGTGGCGACCCCGAGCAGCTTGTCCGGGTCCGCCTGGCCTGTGGTCATCGCGGTGATCTTGGCCTCGGTGTAGGCCTGGTACGCCGCCAGGACGTCCGCCGTGTCCTTGCCCGCGGGACCGGCGGCCGACGTGGCGGTGGACGGGGGCGGTGTCGCCGGGGCCGACGGGGATGCCGGGGCAACGGGCTCGTGGTCCTTGCCGGAGCAGGCGCTCATCGTCAGGGCGATCCCGACGACCAGCGCGGCGGCGAGAGGCCGTCGGACGGTGCCCGGCCCCTTGCGGAGCACCACCGGACTGCCTGGGCTGATTCCCTCGTACAATTCCGCCCCCCGTTGTGCGCGTCAATGGCGACCGATGGACCATCAGGCTTGCCCATGCGTCCCGCAATTCTCGTCAGATCCCACCGGCGGCGCCAGCGTCTTCCCGGCATTCGCGGGGGCCGCGCGGCATACGGGCGGACATCGTGAGCGGTCAGCGGCCGAACAGCAGCAGCGCCAGCACCGCGCCCGCGTACAGGGACGGTCCGAAGGCGAGCCGGGTGCGCCCGCTCGCCCGGCGGGCGACGAGCCGCGCGATACCGGCGAGCGCGGTGAGGAGGAAGGCGAGGAACGTGCCGATGACGACGGCGTGCCAGCCGGTCCAGCCGAGCAGGGCTCCCACCGGTCCTGCCGCCTTCACGTCGCCGAGGCCCGGACCGTCCGGCAGGAGCGCGGCCACCAGGTAGAACGCCGGAAGGGCCACGGCGGCGAGGAGGGCCCGCAGCGCCGTCTCGGGGGACTGCGCGGCCGGATAGGCCAGGAGCAGCGCGAACACCGGGTAGGCGGGCAGGGTGAGGGCGTCGGGAAGGCGGTGCAGGGCGAGGTCGATCGCGCCCAGGACACTGGCGAGGACCGCGAGGGCCAGACAGCCCGGCAGCAGCGGGGAGGAGCCCAGGCGCCAGGCGAGCGCCGCCCCCGCGACGGCGGCGGCGGCGCCGATCGCGACGACGTGCTCGCGCAGGACGGCCGTGCTCTCGGCGTCGAGCCTCAGCCGGCCCCCGGCCGGTGCCGTGGGGCCGGCGGAACCCGTCACGACGGCCACCCGGCCAGGCGCGGGTCGGCGCTCAGCATGGTGCGCAGCAGTTCGGAGGTGGCCGGCTCCATCTCGGTGCCGAGCTGGTCGAGAACGGCTTCGAGCCTGTCCGCGTAGCGCTCCACCCCTTCGCGGTCGCCCGCCAGGTGAGCTGCGCGCATGGCCAGGCGGTACAGGGGCTCGGCCGCGGCCTCGACCCGGATCCCCGTGTCGGCCGCCTTGAGGGCCCCGAGGTGGTCACGCACCTCCAGGCAGTGTTCGGCCACCTGCGCGGCCGTGTCCACGACCGCGGCGATGATCTGCTGCCGGTAGCCCTCGGCCCAGATGTAGCGGCGCGGGGGCACACCGGCGAACGGCCGGTCGGCGACGAGGTCGAGAGCCTGCTGCCGGGAACGGTGCGTACCGCGGGTGGTGAGCTGGAGGAACCGGTCCCAGTCGGAGGTGACGTGCGGGCCGAAGCGCAGGCCCGCACCGGTGTCCTGGGGCAGGTACGGGGTGTCGTCCCCGGCGCTGCCGAGCCAGCGCCGCAGCGCGGACACGAGCCCGGCCGAGGAGACCGTGTTGGGGGCGGACGGGTTCAGGTCGACGGTCAGCTGCTGCAGCGATCCGCCGGGGTGCAGGGCGATCCACGCGGCCACCTCGGTCAGGCGTGTGGCGGCGGTCGGCTGGATCGAACCGGTGTCGACGCCGGTCAGGTGCGCGGGGCCGAGGATGTTGACCACGGGGCCGGTGGCGTCGGGGAGATCCGGGAGCCCGGAACCGTCGGCGGGCGGAACGGCCGTGCCCGCCGACTCGGGGAAGGCCGCGGTGACCTCCTCCGCCTCCTCGGCGGCCTCGGCGGTGGGGATCACGGGAGTGGGGCCGCGGTCGACCACCGTGGCGGTGGGGACCACGGGAACCGGGCTCCGGTCGACCACCGTGGCGGTGGGGACCACCACGGTCTCAGACGGTTCCGTCACCGGGACCTCTTCAGGCTCCGGGGCCCGGCTGGGTTCGCCGGTGAGGCCGAACAACTCCATCAGGGCGTCGAAGTCCTCGTCCGTGATGCGTTGCGGCACCAGGTGGCCGAGGGTGAGACCCGCGATGGTGAGCGGGCCGCCGGAGAGCGCGGGCATCCGTACCACCTGGGGCAGGACGTCGTGGTCGGCCGGGGCGATCAATGCTCCGCAGACCGGGTCGGTGTGCAGCCGTCCGGCGTCCGCCGCGTCTGCGGCCGTGAGGGGGACGGCGCTGACGGCGATGCGCGGGGTCCACGAATCAGGCGTGGCCGACGTCGTCCGGGCGTGCCGGACACTCGGGATCCCGGCGTCGGTGAGGGCCTGACGGATGACCTGGTTCCAGCCCGACAGGTCGGCGAGGGCCTCGGCCAGGGTGGCGACCGGCTGCAGCCGCCCGTAGCCGCTGTCGAGCTGCGCGAGGCCCTCGTCGAGGCCGGCCAGGAGGACACCGAGGTCGTCCCGCCACGGCGCGGAGGCGAGCTCCACGGCGAGAGCGCGGACGAACGGCCGCGCGTCGTTCACGTCGAGCAGCAGGACGCCGAGCGTCTCCAGGTCCACCAGTACGAGGTCGTCACCGTCGCGGCCGAGCGTGGCCAGGGCCGGGTATGGGGCGACGACGTGACGGGCGCTCTCCGCGTCGAGCAGGTCGGCGCCGGCGGCGGGGCACGTCCACCGAGCGGGGTCGGCGGTCGGCGTGAACGGCGCGACGGGCTGCCCGGGGTCCTCCAGGAGCACCAGATCGAGCGCGGTGGGGCCGAGCAGCACGGCCGCCACCCGCGGCAGCGGGCGGCCCTGCTCGGCGAGCCGGGCCGCCAGCGTGCGAAGGGCACGGTCGACGAGGTCCGCACCGGTGGGGTCCTCGCTGGCGCGCAGGCGCAGCTCCAGGTCCGCGAGCCGCTGGGAGGCCTGCGCGACAGGGTCGACGGACGCGGGCTGCGCGGGTGCGGTCGTGGCCGGCCCGGGCATGCGGATCCGCTCGCCCCGGCGGCGGCCGCGCTGCTGGAGCATGCGCTTGAGGCCCAGCGCGGACACGATGCCCGCCGCGACCAGGCCGCCCCAGGTGGCGATGGCGGCGATGTCGACGGCGGAACTGCTCTGGGTCAGTTCCGCCGGGGTCGCCTCGGGGGCCTCGGACGTCGGCGCGGCGGTGGTGGGCCCGGCGGGCTGGGCGGCCTCCGCGCCGGCGGACGGGGCGGAGGAGTCGGCGGCCGAGGGGGAGGCCTGCGCCGTCGGCGCAGCCGAGGGCTGCTGCGCGGGGCTCTGCGCCGGGGCCGGCGCGGTGGTGGGAGCCTGGGCGGCGGTCGAGGGCGAGGCCGCCGGCTCCGTCGACGGTGCCGCAGTCGGCGCGGGCGCGGTGCTCGGTGCCGCCGACGGTACGGACGGAGCCGGCTGCTGCGTGGCGGGCTGCTGCGCCGTCGGCGCCGGGGCCGTCGGAGCGGAGGCCGAGGGCGCCGGGCTCTGGGACGGCTGCGTGACGGGTGGCTGTGTCACGGAGCCCTGGCCGGAGGGCGAGACGGCGGCCGGGGAAGCCGGCTGCGGGATGGTGATGGTCCAGCCCGGGAAGATCTCGTCGGCCGCCGTCATCTGCCGCCCGTCCGGCATGGTGTGTCCGACGTTGGCCTCGGCGAGCTCGGGGTAGCGGTCGGCGTCGCCCAGCTCTCGCTCGGCGATGGAGGACAGGGTGTCGCCGGCCCGCACGGTCACGGTCGTCGGCGCACCCGCCGTCTGCGCGGACGCGCCCGCGCCACCGGTCCCCGGCAGGAAGAGCTGCCAGCCGGGCTGGATGTCGCCCGAGGCGTGGAACACGGCTCCGCCGGGCATCGTCCGGCCCTCGTTGAGGGCGGCGATCTCGTGCCAGCGGGCGCCGTCGCCGAGCTCGTGCTCGGCGATGCTCCAGAGGCTGTCGGCCGGGCTGGTGTCCTGGACGGTGTAGACGCGCTGGTCCGACGCGGCCTGGACCGCACCGCTTCGGACCTGGTCGGCCGCCGGGCCCGCCTCGGCCTGTTGCCCCGAGGCGGCGGACGCCGTCACCGCCACCCTGGCCTGCGCGGGAGCGGGCAGCCCGGGCGCGGCCGTGGCGGCGAAGGCGCCACCGGCGGTGGGCAGCAGGATCAGGATCCCGCCGACCAGGCCGGCGGCCGCGCGCTGGCTCAGCCCGAACCCGCGGAGCTTCGGGGCCCTGCGCCCGCGTAGCTGCGCGGGCACCTCCAGCAGCACGGACACCGCGAACTGCGCCCAGCCGATCCAGCCGATGACGGCGAGGACCAGCAAGGCGAGCCCGCCGGTGTCCTGCTTGGTCAGCAGGTCGTCCAGCGAGCCGAGACCGGTCAGGCCGAGCGGCAACAGGGCCCGGGTCGCCACGTAGAGGCCGATCGGCAGCGCGACCAGCAGAGCCGCCAGCGCGACCAGCGAGGCGAGCATGCGCAGCAGGTCGGCGAGCAGGTTGCGGCGGGCGGCGGGTCGTCGGGACATCAGGGAGCCTCCGGTCCGGTCACTCCGTAGACGAGGGTGGCGCTCGCCTCTCCGTGGACGGCGAGTTCGCCGACGCCCATCAGCGAGAAGAACTTGGTCTTGTAGGCGGGGCCGTCGACCGTCACGACCAGCTTTCGGTTGCCGTCCGCCGGGTGGGCGGATCCGGTGGCACCGTTGGCACGGAGGTAGGCCTGCGCGGCGGCGACGGCCTTGTCCGGGTCGACGGCGATGGCCTTGCCCGGAATGGCCTTGCCGGCGTCGAGCTGCTGGCCTCCGGTGCGGGCGGCCTCCTGGGCGATGCGCTCCGCCCGTTCGTCGGCGCGGATCTTGCCGCCGCCGTCGATGGTCAGCCCGATGATCAGCAGGAGGGAGGGCACCAGGATCGCGGCCCACAGACCGATGCTTCCGGAGTCGCGGCCACCCGCGGACCGGTCGCCCGGTCGTCCTCGGGTGGCCGTCGTGTGGTCGGTCATCAGCGCTCCACGAACCGGTCGATGGCAGAGGTGAACGTGCTGCGGATGGTGTGGGTCCCGGGCATGCCCGGGAAGGCGAGGTCACCGAGCGCGACGTCGCAGACCACTGTGGCGGTGACGGTGCCGCCCGTCCCCGTGGCGCCGAGATTGACGGCGACCGTCACTCGTGGTGAGCCCTGGCAGTGCAGGCCCTGCCGGGCCAGGGTCTGGCCGGCGGTGGCCGACGCGGCCGACGCGGCCGCGGCCGGGCTGCGGGCGATGGAGGCGTCGCGGGCGGCGTCCTCCACGGCGGAGTCGACGGCCTGGCTCGCGAGGGCGATCCGTCCGGCCATGAACGCCAGGGCGATGAACAGCATGAGGACCGGGACGAGGATCGCGGCCTCGATGGAGGCGCTGCCCTCGTCCCGGCGCGGGGCAAGGTTATGGAGGGTCAATGACCGGTCCAGTGCTCTCGGGGCGCGGACGCGCTCTGATCGACGGAGGGGCCGGACAGGAACGGGAGCAGGCTCGGAGCGCGCCCGGTCACCCGGATGGTGATCCGGTCGGCGGTCGAGGAGACACTCGCGTCCGCCTGCAGCAGCGAACTGCCCGCGGTCCGGTCGAGGACCTCCCTCGCGCGCGCGGTGCCCTTGCCCGGCGAGTCCTGGTGGCCGCGCCCGGCCGCGACGCCCGAACGGGCCGCGGACAGGGCGATCTCCCGGGCGTAGTACCACAGGCCCACCTGGACGACCAGCATGGTCAGAACGATGACCAGCGGGAAGACGATGGCCATTTCGAGGGAGACGTCCCCGCGGTCGTCCGTGAGACGGGGCCGTCGCCACCGGCGGCGGCCCCCCTCTTCCCGCTTGCTCATGACTTGACGGATAGCCACTTGTCCGGGCTCGTCATCCCTTGTCCGAGTTTTCGATCTTGCCCTTGTACTTGGACGCGAGCACCGCGATGGCGCCGGCGATTCCGATGGCGCAGGCGATGACGGCCACCCAGACGATGACCGTCGTGATGCTGATGTCGCCGCGCTCGGCGTCCTCCTCGCGCAGGGACCGGATCCGGGCGGACAGGACGTCGATCACCGCCAGGGCCGGCAGGTTCTCCGGGTCCGCCGAAACTATCGAGCGGATCTTGGTACCGAAGTCGTTCATGGGGTTCCTCCCGTTGAAGTGTGGTGCGTGTCCCGTCTGTGGCACGGGCCGGTCAGCCGGTCATGATGCGGATGATGGACGGGAAGGCGATGAGTGCCATCACCAGGACGGCCATGAGGGCGCCCGGCGCGGTCATCGCTTCGGAGGCCGCGTTGGCCTCCTCGGTCTGTCCCGCCATCAGCTCGGTGCGAAGGCTCTTCGCCCTGCTTCGAAGAGTGGTGTAGACGGCGGCACCGTCGTTCGCGGACAGGCGCATGATGTCGGCGACGTCGGCGAGGACCGGCAGGTCCAGCTCGGCGGCGAGCTGGCGCAGGCTCTCCCAGGGGGCGATCTTGTCGACACGAGCCCGGGTGAGGGCCTGCTGCAGGCGCACGAAGGCCCAGCTCCCGCCGACCGCGGCGGCCTTCTCCAGGGCTTCGGCCGGCCCGGCGTCGCCGGCCCGCTCCAGCGCCACCAGTTCGAGGTAGGCCGCGATCGCGTGGGAGAACTCCTGCCGGGCCCGCTTGGCCTGGTCCCGCAGCGCCAGGTCCGGGACGAACCACAGCACGGTGGCCAGGAGCAGTGACACCACGACCGGTACGGGTACCGGCATGGTCAGCCCGGCGACCGCCCACAGGGCGCACACCAGCGACGGCACCAGCAGGCCCATGAAGGCCATCGCCGCCTTGGTGAGCAGGAACCGACCGGGGTTCTGGCCGACCAGGGCCAGGCTGGTCCGAGGGATGCTCACCCCGGGGACCTGCTGCAGGTGCGTCTCCAGCCAGGCGCCGACGCGCTCGTCACGGGTCAGCTCGGTCGTGTCGGCGGCGCGCGGATTGTTGACGGCGTCCAGGGTGGCGGCCAGGTTGGGCTGCGGCCGTACGAGGGCCCGGACGAACAGCGCCACGCCCCCGCCGGCGAGGGCGCCGCCGATCACGGCGATCGGGTCGACCATCATCGTGCGCTCACCTCCCGGACCGGGCCGTGGTGCCCGGGGACCGGGGCGGAGGTCTGCTGGAGCTTCACGCTGGAACGCGGGTCGGCGATGAGGAAGCGCGGAGTGGGCCGGTAGGAGGCGAGCGATCGCATCCAGCTCAGCACGCCGACGAACCCGAGCAGGATGACCGCCAGGACCATCTGGCCGAGGAACGTCTTGTAGGGCTCGATGTAATCGGTGGCGAAGCTGCCCAGGACGAGGATGCCGACGGTCATCCAGGTCAGCCACTTCACGGTGGTGCGGGGTTTGGCCCGGTCCGCCTCGACGTCCCGGCGCTGGCGGACCTCCTCGCGGATGCTGTCGGCGAGGTCGTTGAGGGCTTGGGCCAGGCCGGGGCCCCGGTCGCTCGTCTTGAGGATGAGCGCGGAGACGACCTTGTCGGCGGTGGCGTCGCTCAGGATCGCGGCGAACGCCCGCAGGGCGTCGGCGGGACGCCAGCCGGACAGCAGCCGGGCCGCCAGCTCGCCCACCGGCTCCTGCAGCACGACCGGTGCGGTCTTGCGGCTGGAGATGATCGCCTGCTCCAGGCCCATGCCCAGCATCAGCACGTCGGACAGTCGCCGGGTCCACTCGGCGAGCGCGTCCAGCTGCTCGATCCGGGTCTTGTTGTTCCCCGTGGACGCGAGCAGCCAGGGCAGGCCCGCCACGACCAGGACGAGAATCATTCCGAGGACGAACCAGCCGGTGACGATCCACAGCAGCACGCCGCCCACCACCGAGGCGAGCAGTCGGGTGCGGGCCCGGGCGCGGGCCCGCACGTCGTGCTCGCCGGACGTCAGGGCGGCCCGCAGACGCGAGGCGGGTCCGGGAGCGGGCGGTGCCGTGGTGCCGACGAGTCCGACGGCGGCGCCCACGAGTCCGCCGACGACGAGCATCCCGGCGACCAGGCCGAACAGGAGTCGCGTCACGCCATCCTCACCATCAGGTCGAGCGGCCGGGCCCAGGTGCCCGCAGGGTTGTCCAGCAGCGGCGCGGGGAATCCGACGCGCATCAGGTCACCCAGGCAACTGGGGTGCATCAGCGGCACGGCGCGCTCCTCACCGACCTCCGGTCTCGGGCCGAAGATCGTGTTCGTGGACGGGCGGCCGTTCTCGCCCATGCCCGTGACCTCCAACACGTGGCTGACGAAGCGGTGGCGCCGCCCGCCGATACCGGTCTCGTCGATCATCTTCACGAAGACCACGAAGTCCAGGCCGTTGGCGCACTGACGGTACGCCAGGGCCTCGGTCATGCCGTGCCCGTACTCGAGGAACAGCTCGGCGATGCGGTCGAAGGTCATGTGCGGCTCACGCGCGTGCAGCGTGCACAGCGACCCGCCCTCTCCGTTGGTCATCACCCGCAGCATCGGTACGACCTCGGCGCCGCGGACCTCTCCGACGACCATGCGGCGCAGGCTCATCCGCAGCGCCGGGTAGATCAGGTCGCCGACGGTGATCTCGCCCGCGGCGCGGCCGTTGACGCGCTCGCCGTTGCCCTCGCGGGCCTCCATCGGGACGATCTGGCGCTCCTGGCCGTCGTCCTCGTGGAGGAACAGTTCGAACTCGGTCTCCAGCGTGCCGATCCGCTCCTCCGCCGGGATCTCGCGGGCCATCGCCCGCAGCAGACTGGTCTTGCCCACGCCCTGGGTGCCGACCACCATGACGTTCTTCTTCGCCCGGATCAGGGCGGCCAGGAACACCGCGAGGGTGCTGTCGATCGACCCGAGCTCGACCATCCCGTTCAGATCCATGTCCCGCACGCGGTGGCGGCGGATCGTCACGTAGGTGCGCGGGGTGACCTCGCTGATCACCTGCATGCGGGAGCCGTCCTCCAGCCGCAGGGCCAGGAAGGGGTTGGCGGTGGAGAGCGTGCGCTCACCGGATCCGCTGCGGCGGGCGAGGTCCCGCAGGAGTTCCCGCAGGTCCTCCTCGCTCTCCGCCACCGGCGGCACCTTGACGCGCCGGGAGTCGCCGTAGTCGATGTAGACCCGGTCATGGCCGTTGACGAGGATGTTCTCCACCCGGTCGTCGTCCAGGTACTGCTGGAGGCGACCGGCGCGGAACAGCAGGTCGTAGACCGCGCCCGACATCCGCCGGGCGGTCTCCGGCGGTACGGGCAGGCCGCTCTCGACCGCGGCGGCGGTCGCCCATACGGCCACGGCCTCGTTGATCAGCGCGCGGCCGCGCTGCATCTGGGTGGCCTGCTCCATCGACGGGTCGCGTTCCAGCTCGCGGGAGAGCCGGTCGGCGACCTGCCGCTTGAGCTGGGCCGCGACGGCGTGGTCGATGTCGTCGGTCGGCACCGCGCGGTGAGCCCGGGGGGCGGGCTGAGCGGAACGCCGGCCGGTGGCCTGCGGCGTCGCGGCCGGCGCGGCCGGGCCGCGCCGGGCGGCCGGGGGTTCCACGGCGCGCAGGGCCACGGTGGCGGCGGCCGCAGGGGCCGGCGTCACCGGTCCGAAGCGCAGCCCGGCGGGCAGCGCGGACGGACCGGCCGCCTCGTCCTCCTGAACGGTCGGTCGCACGCTCGGATCGGGGTGAAGAGGCTTACCGCTGAGCATTCGGTTGTCCTCCCACGGCATCGGGACGGGGAACGGGGGCCAGCCGCGCGCGGCGCTGCGCGGTCAGGGAGAAGACCCGCTCGGCACCCGAGCGCGCCGCCCGCATCAGGTCCGAGCGCTTGAACCCGCGTCCGCCGTCCTCGCCGTCCGACAGCACGGCGGCCGCCTTCGGGGAATGCGGCAGTGTCATGACGACCGGCACGCCGAGTTCGCGCGACACCTCGTCCGCGCTGTAGGGGCCCGACTCGACCAGGACGGCGCCCAGGCCGTCCGAGCCCGGCGAGTTGGCCTCCAGGTCCTCGCGCAGCGCCCGCACCCGCACCTGCGCGGACTGCACACCCCGCAGGGTGCCGCGCACCACGACGAGCTGCAGATCCGCCTTGCGTACCAGAGGGGACGCCAGGCCGTACGCCCCCGAACGGCCGAGGTCGACGATCACGTCGTGGCTGGGCTGCACGTTCTCGATCGCGGTGAACAGTCCGGCCAGCCGCTCCCACGTGTACGCCAGTCCGGCCGTCTGCGCCGGATCGGTGATCCCGGGCAACAACAGCCGGTCCGCGTCGCCGTCCGACAGGTCGACCAGCTGGCGCCAGAACGCCTCGCCCAACTGCCCCTGACGGTCGGCCACCGCGAGGTTGCGCAGCCCGTACGAACCGGGGGTGCGCCCGGACAGCGCCCCCAGCACCACCGCGCCGCCGTCCGGGTCGCACTCCGCCAGGATCGCCCGGCGTCCCGTTTCGAGCGGCCACGACAGCAGCAGCGCCAGCGCGGTGGTCGTGGCACCCGGGGCACCCGTGCAGCCGGAGACCGTGACGACCGCCATCAGCCCGTGCCCTTGGCGGCGACGATGAGCGCGATGCGCCCCGTCGCCGCACGGGCGGCCAGCGCCGGTCCGTCGGTGCCCGCCACCGCGAGGTCCACCGTCCTGCTCCCCGTGGTCTCCGGGTCGCCGACCCGCACCACCTTGGCCTTCATCGTCGCCGGCGGCGCGGCGTTCGCGGCGTTCGCCGCGGCCCCGGCGGCCGAGTCCTCACCCGGGGTCGACACCACCAGCACCGCCAGCCCCGGGGTCAGCGGCGTCGACGGCAGCTGCCCGGGCTTGAGGAGGACACCCACCAGCTGCTGCCCCGCGGCGATCAGCGGCGCGTCGGTCAGGTCCTCCTTGGTCACCAGGGCGCCGGCGTGCAGGCTGTTCGCCGCCCGCTTGCCGACCACCGTGCTCCGGTCGACCGCCAGGATCGGCTTGATCGCGGCCGGGTCCAACGTGATCGACGCCTCGGTCAGGTCCGCGTCGGTGATCACCGCGCCCTCGGCCACCGGCTTGGCCAATGCCACGACCGCCTTGTGCTGCCCGGTCGTCAGCACGGCGAAGGCGCCGAGGAGGCCGCCTGCCGCCACGAGTGCCACGGACAGGCCGATCAGCGCGGGGCGCCGGCGCCGGGCCGTCAACGCGCGCGGCGGGGCCGCCGGAGCCACGGCGGAAGGGCCGGCCGGCGCGCCCGCGCCGTGAGACCCGGTAACGGTGCTGCTCAAGAGCTACATCCCCCGAGGAGTAACGAGTAGGAGAGTCCGGGGCCGGGCCGAGGAACGGCCCGGGCCCGCGGACTGAACGGACCTCTGTCCGAGGACCTGGGCTAGTTGAGGACCTGGACTTCGCCGATGGTGAGTTCTGTGGTGGAGGTCTTGGTGATGGTGGGGAGGTCGCCTTGCTGGCCTCCGCCCTCCCAGTGCACCGTCCAGGTGGTGGTGGCGCTGACCGGGAACTTTCCGCCGGGCTTGCCCGCGCTGGTCGTGGTGTAGCGGTAGCCGCAGTCCGGCGACGTCGCGGCGCCGCTCTCAGGCGTGTACGGCGTTCCGGCGGTCGCGCAGCTGCGTGAGCCGCCGTCGCCCATCGACCAGTCGATCCGGGTCACCTTCGCGGTGACCGACACCGACAGTGCGCCGGAGGACTTCGACTCCACCCACGGGCCCCAGCTCGTCTTGGACGCCTTCGCCCACAGCCACACCGGCATCCCGATCACACCCTTCCCGCCCCGGTCCGGCGCGGTACCGATGTCCGGCACATCGAACGTCATCGAAGCGAAGATCTCCTGCGCCAGCTGCGCCGGAGTGGGGCCGCCGCCGAAGCCGGGCGGTGGGTTCTGCAGCCACACGGGGCCGTTGGGAGC
Source organism: Kitasatospora sp. NPDC059599 (assembly GCF_042735125.1). NCBI lineage: Bacteria > Bacillati > Actinomycetota > Actinomycetes > Kitasatosporales > Streptomycetaceae > Kitasatospora > Kitasatospora sp. NPDC059599. Next base: position 30,252 of record NZ_JBHWCL010000051.1, read on the forward strand.
CGAGTCGCCTTCGTAACCGAACGGGCAGGTACGGCCGTAGATGGCGCCGTCCCCGGGCTGATGGCCCACCCACACCCAGTTGTTGGGATCCGGCTGCGGATTCATCAGGTTGTAGTAGCAGCCGTCCTGGGCGTTGTACCAGCCGAAGTCGGGCGAGTTGCAGGGGACGGTCTGGGTCTGCCAGGTGCAGGTGGCAGAGCCTCCGCCGTTCCCGCCGCCCCCGCCCCCGTCGCCTCCTCCCGGGGGCTTGCCCGGGTCCTTGACGATGATGCAGACGTCAGTCTCGGGCGGGCAGCCGCCGTCCGCGCTCGCCGGGGCCGCGAGACCGAGGACGACGACCGAGGCCGCCGCCAGGGTGGCCATGCCCCGTCTCAGCATGACCGCGCCTTGTCGGTCGTGTACTGGGAGATCCGCCAGGTGCCGTCCGGCATCTGCTGGGCGCCGACGTTCACGACGAAACGGGTCGCCTGCGAGGGAGCGGCGGCGCTCTTGCCGTTGCTCGAGTACACCGGCTCCCAGTGGGAGACGTCGAGGCAGTCGGTCAGCGTGGCCTTGCCCGGAGACGCCGTCAGATCGATCGCCTCCACGGCGGGCGCGCTGACCAGGTCGCCCTTGAAGACGACCCCGCTCTGCTGGGACTCGAAGATCGTCGAGGCGAGCGACTTGTACGCGTCCCCCATGGCGACCGCCGACTGCTTGTTGACGTCGGCGTGGCCGGACCTCAACGCCGTCACCTTGTAATCGGTGAAGGCCTTGTACGCGGCCAGGACGTCGGTGCCCGCCTTGACCGTCGGGTCCGCCGTCGGGGCGGGGGGCGGCGCGGACGTGGTAGCCGCGGGGGCCGGACCCGCCGGGGTGGTCGTCGCGGCCTCGGCGGGTTTGTCGGACCCTCCGCCGCAGGCGGTGGCGGTGGCCGCCAGCACCAGGACACCCGCGACGGCGGGAACCCACGCGGTGATGTGGCGTGACGGCTTGATCGTTTCCTTCCCGATCCGGCCGGTCCTGTCTCGCAACGCGTCCCCCCACGCTTATCGAGTGACTATTGACTTTCCATTAGATCATCACACTGCCACGGTGATTCTGGCCTGTTCCCCCTGGTGAACGCCAGTCGCTTTGCGGTGGTCGAGATCTCGGGGGATCGCCGGTTTGTCGACATGGACATGAATTTCGAACGGGCCGGTGGGGAAAGCGTGGTGTTCGTGCGTACCCGCGATCACCGGCCCCGGAACACCCCCGGAGTCGGACACGGTGCGCGACTCGGAAATGACGAACCGTCAAACACTGACATCGGTGGAGTTGTTCCGAAGGATTCCGACGCGGCGGACGCGCCCCGCAGTTCCCGCGGGCGGCGAATCCCCACCGGCTCCGGCCTGCGGTCGCGTCCGGGCCGGGACGGGAACCGCGCACCGGCGCACCCTCCCGGTGGCCCTCTCCGCCGCTCGTCTTGAGGGTGCTTGTGACGCAGGTCTCAAGCTTCCGCGGGCGGCGGCGGCTCCCACGGTGCGAACCGGCGACGGCCCGGCCCCCAGGTCCGCGCCGGGGGCCGGGCTACTGCCACCCGACCAGGCGGAGCTCCGACTTCACGCGGGGGCTGTTCGGTGGGATGGAGGCGAGCTTCTTGGGGGTGGCGCCGGGGGTGAGGTCGAGGCGGTACAGCTCGGCGACGTCCTGGCCCTGCCGCGACAGGAACACCACCGACTTCAGGTCGGGAGAGGGGACGACGGCGGTGTTGTCGCGGTCGTTCTCGGGCAGCAGCGGCTCGACCTTCTGCACTGAGTCGAACGCGTCGGAGAGCACCACCAGGGAGAAGCCCTTGCCGGCGCAGAAGAGGCTGTGGTCGTCGGTCCAGAACTTCGGGGCGCACTGGGGGACGGTGTCGCCCCCGGGCAGGCTCTTGGAGTCCGAGGCGGAGGTGTTCGGGCCGAACCGGGCCGACTCGACGTACTGGTCGCCGTACCCGGGCGCCGCAGTGTCCTTGAGCCAGACGCCGCTGCCGTGGCTGCCCCCGGCGGCCGCGGCCGTGCCGGCCGGATTGACGGCCACGCTGTCGACGGTGTTGCCGAGAGGCACACGGGACCAGGGCCGGTCCCCCGCGAGTGCGAAGGCCGGTCCGTGGGAGAGCCCGCGGTCGGTGGCGGAGGCGCCCTGCTGACCGAGGTCACGGCTCAGAACGTGCCGGTCCTGGTTCTCGTACCACAGGGTCGAGGTGCCGCTCTGGAAGGCTGGTGTGCGGTCTTTGGCGCCCACCGTGAAGGGATCGGCGGACGGGGCGCCGACCGGCACGCCCTGGGGCCCGAGCGAGAATGCGGCCGCCGGGCCACCCGAGCTCCCCGCGGATTGTTGAGGGGACGGCAGCAGTCCCGCGACCAACGTGAAGTCCTTGTTGAAGGCCTGACGCAGGGCCCGAGGAACGCTGTCGTGCGCGTTGGGGTCGCAGAGGACCCCGGTGTCCGCGCCGGGAGGAAGCACGGAGACGGCGCGGGCGACTTCCCGCCCGTCGTCCACGGAGTACGAGGCGAGCGTCAGCTGCTGGGCGTTCGGGGCACCGCCGGCGCCCGGCTTCACGTCGCACCACGACACGGTGACGGTTCCCGGCACGCCGATCGCTTTGGCGGGGTCGCTCGTGGAGTTCCCGGGCACGCCGGAGGGGGAGCCGCCGTTCTGGGAACCCTTCGTGCCGTCCGCGGCGCCGCAACCGGTGAGCGCCAAGGCGATCACTGCCGCGACCGAAGCCCCGCCGTAGGTCCGTGCACGCCAGCGCATAGGTTCCCCACTCCTCGTTACGGCAACGAGCCGGACGCTATCAGACGCCCCGCGCTCGCAGACGGTGATCACGGACGGGGCGGTGAGGACGGACGTCAGGTGACGTGCAAGCGGGCCAGACGCAGGCGGAGTCGGACCAGGGAGGCCGGGTCGGCGGGAGGGACGATCTGGCGGAGCTGCAGGAGGGCGCGGCCGGTTTGGAGGGCCTGCCGGGGATCGGTGATGCGGCCCCACAGGTCCTGGGCGTGGTCGGCGGCGCGGTGGGTGCTCGGGTGGTCGACCCCCACGGACTGGGTCCGGGCGAGGGCCAGGGCGGTGTACTGAACGGTGGCTGTCGCCAGGTCTCCGCGTACGGCGGCGAGTTGGGCCTCGGCCTCGGCGACCCGGTCGACCTGGCGCGGGTCGGCCTTGAGCTGCTTGAGCTGGGCGGCCGCCGTGATCCAGTCGCCGGCCTCGACGGCCGCCATGAGGGCGCTCTCCGGAGTGGGCGGGACGGCCGGGGCGGGCGTCGCGGCGGCGGGCGGCCGCGCCTGCGGTCCGGCGGCGGGCGGTTCTTCGAGCCGGTCGGCTCCGGCGGGCCCCGGCGGCGTCGCCCGCGTCGGGGGAGCGTCCTTGGCCCGGGGCTCCTTGGCGGGCTTCGGCGGCTTGGGGGCCTTCTTCGGCCTGGCGCCGCGCCGCCGCGAGGACGCCGGTTTCTCCAGCGTCGACTCGGCGCCGTCGGGGTGCGCCGCCAGGATCCAGTCCGCGCCGTCGGTGTCGGTCAGCTTGACCCGGACCGGCCTGCCGAGACGCGCGGCGGTGGCGACGGCGTGCGCGAACGCAGCCGGGCGTGCCTCCTCACCGGGTGGCACCGGGACGGGGTTCCCGTCCACCAGGGCGTCGCCGTCGGCGCCGAGCACGATGGTGACCAGCGGCCAGCCGGGCACCTGTAGGTCGTTTCCCACGGTTTGTCGTTCCTCCAGCAGGTCATCCGAGGTTGAGGGTGTCCAGCCGCCAGGGCCGCGCGGTGTCGTCGCGGAGCAGGACGACGAGCGCGACGTGGACTTCGGGCGGGCCGGTCCATCCGTCGCGGCCCGTGGGCGTGGCGGTGACCACCCACCGTTGGTAGGCGGTCGTGGGGCCGTCGGTCGGCCCGCCGTCCTCATGGGACTGCTGGGCCCGGACGGTGGTGAAGGCATGGTGCGACGCCCATGTGTTCCACGTGTTGCCGGGCTGGGCGCGCGGGCTCATCGACGCGGCTCCGTCCGCCCGTCGTGCCGTGAACATGGGGGCGGCCCGTTTCTCCGCGTCCATCGGGGACGCGTCGATGTCGGTGTCCACGGTCCACATGGCGGTGAGGGCGGCCTTGGCCACGGCCGCCGGGTCGCCGCCGTCGACCGTGCCGAAGTCGGGCAGGCCGGCCGCCGGGGTCCCGCCGCGACCGGGGGCGAGCGGCGCGGCGACCGGGGCGGTGGTGGGGGAGGAGGGCGGCACCGGCCGGGGGCGCAGCGGGCCGCCGTCCAGGGAGCACCCGGTGACGAGGACGGCCAGGAGGGCGGCCGCTGCCGTGCGCTTCAGGGACGAGGTCATCCGAATCGCCTGACCTTCCAGGGGTACTTCTCGTACCAGTCGAGGGTGGCGACCTTGACCACGTCGCCGGTGTGAGGGGCGTGGATCATCTGGTGGTTGCCGATGTAGATGCCGATGTGGTCGTAGTCGCCGTTGTTGTGGAGGTCGAAGCCGATGATGTCGCCGGGCTGCATGGCGTTGCGGTCGACTGCGGTGCCCATCGTCACCTGGATCTCGCTGCTGTGCGGCAGGTCGATCTTGCCCTTGGAGGCCTGGTAGACGGCGTACAGCACCAGCCCTGAGCAGTCGTAGCCACCGCCGGTCGGGCCGTGCTCGTCCCCGCCGCCCCAGACATAGGGGAGGTCGAGCTTGGCACGGGCGGCCTCGATGACGGCGTCCCCGAACGGCCCGCCACCGGCGAGGGGAAGGCTGTACTTGCTGATCAGGCCGCGGATCTTCTGTACGTACCCCAGGGTCTCGGTGTACGGCGGGACTCCGTGCTTGTCCCTCACCGCGTCGGGGCCGGCGTTGTAGGCGGCCAGCATGAGGTCGGTGATGTCGCCGCTGGCCTTGCCGGCCTTGACGTACTTCTGGACCTCGCCCGCCAGGAAGCAGTCGTACCGACCCTGGGCCATGATCGCGTCCGGCGGGTCGAAGGGGGAGCCGCCGTCGTGGTTGTCGTTCTCGTCCTTCCCCCAGTCCTTCCACGTGCCGGGCATGAACTGGCTGATCCCCTGCGCACCTGCGGGGCTGGTCCGGTCGGGGATCCAGTCGGACTCGGCCTCGATCTGCGCGGCGATGACCGCCGGGCTCAGCGCGCCGGGGACGTCCTCGCACACACCGGCCTTCAGAACCCACGCCAGGTACTCCGGGGGGACCTTCGAGGTGTCGAGGTTCCCCCCCGCTCCCGAGCCGCCCGAACTCGGAGGCGGTCCCCCTCCGAAAGCGGCCACCACGAAGAACCCGAACATGGCGACGACGACTCCGCAGCCGACGAAAAAGGCCACGACCACCTTGCCCAGGCTCCCATTCACGCCGCGTCTTCCCCCCGAGGTCGCATGACGGAGATTCGCACCCTAGGACATTCGGACATCAGTGCGCATCAAGTGATCCTCCGTCAAGCGGTCTCCCAGCAGCGACGTGCGTGCTGAAAGCCTGTCGGCTGAACGGCTGAAATCAACATATGATCTGCCGGATGCGCTCTGCGCTGCTCACCGGGGGTGCCCCGGTCCTGCCCATCGAGACCCTGGGGGAACCGAGATGATGTTCGACCTTCTGCAAGCCGGCGCGGACGGCGTCCAGCATGTCGCCCACGGGGCCGGACACATCCTGGCGGACACCCCGGCACCGAAGTTCGACGTCGACCCGGGAACCGGCTCGGCGCCGCCCGGCGCCGAGAAGCTGAAGACCGTCCTCCAGTGGGTCGCCTGGGTCGTCTTCGCCCTGTGCGTCTGCGGCATCCTGCTGACCGCCGGAAAGATGGCCGTCTCCCACAGCCGCGGGCAGGGCGGCGAGCACGCCTCCTCGCTGGCCTGGGTACTCGCCGCCTGCATCCTCGGCGGCGCGGCGTCCGGTCTCGTCGGGATGCTCATCTGAGCCGACACCACGGCCTGCAGACCCACGGGGAGACCGTCATGCCCGATCAGACTTCCTTGAGCGGGCCGGACGGCCCGCGCAACCCCTTCACGAACAGGCGGTTCATCGCTTCCGGCGCCTTCCTGGGGTCCGTCGCCCTACTGGGAAGCTGGGTGGCCCTGAGCGGCGGAGACAACGGCAAGACCGCCGGCGGCGCTCCGGCGACGGCTGTTGAAGTCCCCACCGGTACCCCCGGCGTCCCGGGAGCGACCGCCGGGACCCCGACGGCGGGTTCGGGCAGCGGCGCCCCCTGCCCTCAGTTGTCCGACACGAACCAGACTCCGCTGAGCATCGGCAACACGTTCGCCCCGGGCGAGCTCGCCTGGAAGGACTTCCACGGCTACCAGCTGCCCGAGTCGCAATCCTCCGGGCCCGCCGTGCGTTCGGGCGAGGTGGCTCGCTGCTACTCCCACACCCCCCGCGGTGCGGTGCTGGCCCTCGCCCAGACCTCGATCCGCAGTTCCGCCGCCGACAACTGGCGCCCCGTCATCGACCAGCAGGTGGCCCCCGGGCCGGAGCGCGATTCCTACCTGCAGTTCGTCACGGCCGACCGGGTGAATCCGTCCAAGCCGAGCCCCGCCTTCTCGACCATCGGCCAGTACGCCGCCTACCAGGTCAACTCGTACACGGCCGACACCGCCGTGGTGACCTTCGCGATCAAGTTCCCCATGGGCGGTGCCTACCGCACCGTCGTGCTCACTGCGGTGTGGGACGGCGGCGACTGGAAGCAGAAGATGACGCCCAACGGCCAGCAGAGCTCCTCGTTCGGCCAGCAGAAGACCGTGACCGACATGGTCCCGTTCCGGATGGGGAGCTGACATGTCCGGGAGCTGCCTCAACCCCATGAACTGGGGCGACTGCCTGAGTGACGCGGCGGGCGACGTCGGCATGAGCGTTGTGCAGAGCATCATCGACTGGTGCATCGACATGGCGGGAAAGGTCGCCGCAGCCGTCACCACCTGGTGGATCAAGGTGCCTACCGGCAACATCGTGCAGTCCAATCAGGACAACGGTCCGATCCAGTGGGTGTGGGCGCACACCCTCTGGATCACGACCTGGATCGCGGTGATGTCCATCCTCTTCGCGGCCGGCCGACTGGCGATCCAGCGCCGTGCAGAGCCGGCCGTGGACGTCGCCAAGGGCCTCTTCACCATGACCGTGACGACAAGCATGGCCCTCGGGGCGATCGGCATGCTCACCGAGGCCGGTGACCAGTTCTCCTCATGGATCATCAACCAGGCCACGGACCAGGACTTCGGCAGGGCCGTGGTGGGCTGGCTCACCGTCGCCTCGGAGAACCAGGGCGGGCCGATCCTCGCCCTGATCCTCGCCCTGCTCGCCACCCTGGCCTGCCTGGCCCAGGTCGCCCTGATGCTGGTCCGCACCGCCATGCTCATCCTGCTGTGCGGCACTCTGCCCCTGACCGCCGCCGTCTCCAGCACACCCTCCGGACGTCAGACCTTCCAGAAGACCGTCTCTTGGCTGATCGCGTTCCTGCTGTACAAGCCGGTCGCGGCGATCATCTACGCGACCGCCTTCCGCATGATCGCCTCGCTCAAGACGGACCCCGACTCCGGGGGGCTGGTCACGTCGGTGGCCGGCATCGTGCTGATGCTCCTGTCAGTGGTCGCTCTTCCGGCACTCATGCGCTTCATCACCCCGGTGGTCGGCGCCGCCGGCGGCGGGGGCGGCGGCGGAGGCGGCGCGGCCGCGATGGGGGCGCTCGCCAGCGGGGCGAAGGCCGTCGGCGGCGGCAGCAAGAGCGGTTCCGGTGGCGGCGGATCCGCCCGTTCAGGGCAGGGATCGAGCAAGGGCGGCTCCAACCCCAGCGGCTCCAAGTCGGTGCCCGCCCAGGGAGGCTCCTCCCAGGGGTCGCAGAGCTCCGGTGCGCAGGCACCCGCCCAGGGCGCCGCCCGGCAAGCCGCCGAGGGAGCGTCCCAGGGCCAGCAGGCACCCGCCCAGGGCGCGGCTTCCCAGGGAGCTGCCGCGCAGGGAGCTGCCACACAGGGTGCCGGGCAGGCGGGGGCGGCGGGGGCGGCGAAGGCCCACCCTGCGGCAGCCGCAGCCGAGGTTGCCCAGAAGACGCACTCCGCCATCAAGCAGAGCGCCGAGAACACGGCGAACGCGGGACAGCAGAGCGGGGGGCCCAGTGGCAGCGCTTGATATCGGCCGGCCCAGGACCTACGGGAACTGGCGCAAGCCCAGGTCGCCCGGCATCGGAGGTCTGGGCCTGGCCGGGACGATGGTCATGATGGCCGGGATGATCCTCGTGGTCATCTTCATGGCCATCGACTTCTTCCTGGCCATCGGAGCCGGCGTTCTCGTGGGGCTCAGCCTGCTACCGCTGTTGATCAAGGACAAGTTCGGCCGGAACGGCCTGCAGAGGGGGACTGCGCGCGTGGCGTGGTGGCGTGGGAAGAGTGCCGGTAAACGCATCTACCGGTCGGGCATCATCGGCCGTACTCCATACGGGACCTGCCAGCTGCCGGGGCTGGCGGCGGCCTCCAGCCTGGCGCAGTTCCAGGACGCACACAACCGCCCGTTCGCCATGGTGAGTCTGCCGAGCCTCAACCACCACTCCGTGGTGATCAGTTGTGACGCCGACGGTGCCTCGCTGGTCGACTCCGACCAGGTCGACACCTGGGTGGCGCACTGGGGCCAGTGGCTGTCCTCGCTGGCCCACGAGCCGGGTCTGGTGGCCGCGTCGGTGACGGTGGAGGCTGCTCCCGACCCCGGCAGCCGTCTCAGCGCCGAGGTCCACGGCCACCTCCACCCGGAAGCGCCGCCGCTGGCCCGGCAGGTGCTGGAACAGATCGTCGACTCCTACCCCGCCGGGTCGGCGCTGCTCACCACGCAGATCGCGCTGACGTTCTCCGGCGCGGCCCGCGGCAGCGCGCCGCGCCGGGACGTCGACCAGATGGCCGACGAGATCGGCGCGCGGCTGCCCGGCCTGACCGCCGGCCTGGCCATGACGGGGGCCGGCGCGGCCCGCCCGATGACCGCCGGCGACCTCGCCGAAACTGTGAGGGTCGCCTACGACCCGAGCGTGGCCACCCTGGTCGCCGAAGGCCGGGCCGCAGGCGGCACCGGCATCACCTGGGACGACGCCGGCCCGGTCGCGACCGAGGAGTTCTGGTCGCACTACCGGCACGACGGCGCCTGGTCGAAGGTCTGGTTCATGGGGGAGGCCCCCCGGGGCGAGGTGTTCTCCAACGTGCTCGCCTCGCTTCTCCTTCCGCACCCCGACGTGACGCGCAAGCGTGTGAGCCTGCTGTACCGGCCTCACGACCCGGCGTCCGCCGCGCGGATCGTGGAGAACGACCGCAAGGACGCGCTGTTCCAGGCACAGCAGGCGGCCGTCGCCGCGGCCCGGGACTCCGTGGCGGTCCGCGCCGCCGACCAGGCCGCGCAGGAGGAGGCGACCGGTGCCGGCCTGGTCCGTTTCGGCATGATCGTCACCGCGACCGTCATGGAGCGCGACCACTTGGCGAAGGCGGACGCCGTCGTCGAGAACCTGTCCACCCCTTCGCGCATCCGGTTGCGTCCGGCGCTCGGCTCCCAGGCCTCCGCCTTCGCGGCGGGGCTGCCGATCGGCATCGTTCTGCCCAACCACCTGCGCGTGCCCCAGGCGGTCCGGGAGGCGATGTGAGCAGGAAGCAGAAGACGCCCGCGCCGGCCAGGCCGCGTCGGCCCGGGATGCGCGGCTGGTCCGGATGGGGTGCCGGCTCGGTCGGCTACGTCGAGGCACCGGCCGAATGGCGCGGCACCACGGTGCAGGTCTGCGGACTCTGGCCGTTCGTGGCCGGGTCGGGCACCCCGATGGTCGGCGTGCCGATCGGACGCAACACCATCACCGGTGCCTCGTTGTGCTGCGACCCGATCAGCTGGTTCACCCGGGCCAACCTGATCCTCAACCCCAGCGAGTTCGTCCTGGGACGGCCCGGTCTGGGCAAGAGCACGATCGTGCGCCGCCAGGCGCTCGGTCTGGCGGCGTTCGGCACTCACCCGATGGTGTTCGGGGACCTCAAGCCGGACTACGTCGACCTGATCGAGGCGCTGGGCGGCCAGGTCATCAGCCTCGGGCGCGGGCGCGGCTACCTCAACGCACTCGACCCCGGCGCCGCCCAGGCGGCCGCCCAGCGACTGACCGGTGACCGGCGCCGCGCGGTGCTGGCCGACATCCACGGGCGGCGGCTGAACACGGTGTCCGCGCTGCTGACGATCCTCCGCGGCGAGCCGCCGACGGACCGCGAGGAGACGCTGGTCTCGGGCGCGCTCACGGTCCTCGACGAGCGGCACGAGGGCGTGCCGGTGCTCGCGGACCTGCTCCAGGTGGTCAAGGACGCCCCGGACGCGCTGCGCCACCTGGCACTGGACCGTGGCAATCTCGGCCGCTACCGGGACATCACCGAGGGCCTGGAGTCGTCGCTGACCGCCCTGCTGGGAGGCGGGCGGCTGGGCGACATGTTCGCGCGGCCCACGAGCGTCCCGATGGAGGTCGACCGGCCGGTCGTGTTCGACGTCTCGGCGATCGACGACAGCGAGGCGCTGCTGCAGGCCGCCGCGCTGCTGACGTGCTGGAGCTACGGCTTCGGCACCATCTCCGCGGTGCAGGCACTGGCCGACGCCGGCCTCGCCCCCCAGCGCCACTACTTCGTGATCATGGACGAGTTGTGGCGGGTCCTGCGCGCCGGGCGCGGCCTGGTCGACCGCGTCGACGCCCTGACCCGCCTCAACCGGCAGCGCGGTGTCGGCACCGCGATGATCACTCACACCATGAGTGACCTGCTCGCCCTCCCGACGGAGGAGGACCGGATGAAGGCCAAGGGCTTCGTGGAACGGGCCGGCATGGTCATCACGGGCGGTCTGCCGGAGGCGGAGATGCCACAGCTGACCCAGGTGGTGGGGATGAGCCGCGCCGAGCAGGAGATGGTCGTGGGCTGGTCCAGCCCACCGGCCTGGGACTCCTCGACGAACTCCGAGGCGGCCCCGCCCGGGCGCGGGAAGTTCCTGGTCAAGGTCGGCGGCCGGCCGGGCATCCCGGTCTCCGTGGAGCTCACCCAGGCGGAGCTGGCCATCAACGACACCAACCGGCGTTGGGCGGGCGTGCGATGACGGCCACCGAAGGGCGCCGGGGCCCGGTCTCCGAGGCCGGGCCGTTCATCGCGCTCGGCGTCCTGCTGCTGGTCGTGGCGAGCGCGGTCGGAGCATGGCTGGCCGCGCTGCTGGGGGCGAAGACGGCGGGCGTACCGGCCCCGCCGGCCAACCCGTTCGCCTTCGTCATCGGGCTGTTCAACGGCTCCTACCGCTGGCCGGGCACGTACGCGACCGTGATCGCGGCCGCGGAGGCGGTCGTCGTCGTCCTGGCCGCCGTGCTCGCCGCCTGGCGCACGACCCGCCGGCGCAAGCGGCCGAAGGTCGACCGCGCCGGACGGCACCTCGGACGGGGCAACGACCTGGCCCCGGTCAACCGCCGCGGCGCGGCCGCGACAGCCGCCCGGCTGGGCACCAAGTCGGACCTGCCCGGCGTGTTCATCGGACGGTCGATCCCCGGCGGCCAGCAGCTGTTCGGCAGTTGGGAGGACATGCACGTCGACATCTGGGGGCCGCGCACCGGCAAGACCACCCGCCGCGCGATCCCCGCGATCTGCGACGCGCCCGGCGCGGTGCTGGCGACCTCCAACAAGCGCGACATCGTGGACGCGACCAGGGGCGTGCGCGAGGCCACGGGCAAGACGTGGGTGTTCGACCCGCAGAACCGCGCGGGTGAGAGCCCCACCTGGTGGTGGAACCCCCTCAGCTACGTCACCTCCGTGGCCAACGCGCGGAAGATGGCGGCCCACTTCGCCAGCGGCTCCTCCGACGCCGGCGCGAAGACCGACGCCTACTTCACCCCCGCCGGCCAGGACCTGCTCGCGTACCTGATGCTCGCCGCCGCGGTCGACGGCAAGCCCATCACCCAGGTCTACACCTGGCTGACCCGGCCCAAGGACGACACCCCCGAGCGGATCCTGCGCCAGGCCGGCCACCACCTGCCGGCCGACTCGCTGAACGGCGTGATCACCGCGCCGGAGAAGCAGCGCGGCGGCATCTACGGAACCGCCATGCAGATGGCCTCCTGCCTGGTGAACCCGGCGGTCCACCCCTGGATCACCCCCGGGCGCGGCCCGGCCCGGCCCGAGTTCAGCCCGGCGGACTTCGCGGTGAGCACCGACACCCTGTACTCGCTCTCCCGCGAGGGCAAGGACAGCGCGGGCCCGCTGGTGACCGCCCTCACCGTCGCCGTCGTCGAGGCGGCCGAGGAGGCCGCCACGACCATGCCGGGCGGGCGCCTGTCCGTCCCCATCGTCGGGGTGCTGGACGAGGCCGCCAACGTCTGCCGGTGGGCCGACCTGCCCGACCTGTACTCGCACTACGGTTCGCGCGGCATCATCCTCATGACGATCCTGCAGTCCTGGGACCAGGGCGTGGAGGTCTGGGGCGAGAAGGGCATGGGCAAGCTCTGGTCCAGCGCGAACCGCCGCGTGTACGGCGGCGGCGTCTCCGACGCCAAGTTCCTCGGAGACCTCAGCACGCTGGCCGGCGAGTACGAGGTCGACACCTACTCGGCGTCCTACGGCGCCAACCAGGGCGGCGGGCTGTTCGGCGGCCGCTCCACCAGCCACAGCACCCGGCGCGAGCGCGTGCTCGACGTCTCCGACCTCGCGGCGATGCCGCCCGGCCGGGCGCTGCTCCTGGCCTCCGGCGCGCCGCCCGCGCTGGTGGAGACCGTGCCGTGGTGGGAGACCAGGCACGCCGAGGCGGTCAAGGCCTCGCTGTCCAAGTACGACCCGGGAGCCCGGTCGTGAGCGACGACGACTTCGACCTGTGGGACGACGAGGACGAGGACGAGGAGGCGCCGCCGGAGCCGGTGTTCGGAACCGTCGAGGAGTTCGTCGTCGACTACCTCGCCCCGATGGTGGCCCGGCGCCTCAACGGGGTGACGCTCACCTGGTGCCCGGACTGGTGGCTGCACGCGGAGGCGATCTCCCGGCTGAACGCGATGTGGCGCGCGTGGGAGAGCCTGCGCCTGGACCCGGCGCTCGGGATGTCCACCTGGTGGATCCACCACGCGGACCCGCAACTGCACGTCCTGCTGGACCCGGACAGCGGCCCGTTCAGCGCGTGCTCCCCGGTCGAGGGCCACTCCGAGCACCCGCCGCAGCCGCTGCCGACCAACCCGGCGGACCCGCGGATGTGGCTCGGTACGGCCTTCAGCACCACGGCGGCCGCCGAGCGGATCCCCGAGGACTGACGGCGCACCGCTGACGGCGGTGGGTTCCGGGACCACGGGGTCCCGGAACCCACCGCCGTCCTCCGTCTACCCCCCGAGGCCGTTGCCCTTCCCCCTGGCCGTGCCGCGGTGCGCCCCGGGAGCCGCGGTGCCCGGGGCGGCCGGGGGCGTCGCCGACGTCCGTCCGAGGGTCCGGTCGATGCGTTTGCCGGCTTCCTTTTCCGTCGGGCCGAGCGCCGTCCGCGCCCCCTGGGACAGCCGCTGCTTGCCCCTGGCGGCTTTGGCGTCGAGGGCCCTCTGGGAACCCTTGCTGCGCCCGGACGCCGATGCGGCCCGGCCCTGGGCCGGGCGCGCCGGGGCCGGCGTGGGGGCGGGGGCGGGGGCGGCCGGGGCGGCCGGCCCCTCCGGGACGGGCGGCGCGGTCCCGGCACCGGCGGCGGTGCCCGCGGCCGGTGGGGTGGTGGAGTACCCGGCCCACTGCGGGTCGTCGCCCCAGTCGCTCTGGTGCGCCTCGGTCACCTGTTCCCTGGTCATGCCCGGGGGCAGGGCACTCGGGTCGCTCGAATCGCTCGCCGCCAGGCGGTCGGCCTGGGCCTCGACGACGACCGCGGCGCGACTGTCGATGTCCGCCGAAGCCCGCAGCTGGTCCGCGCCCTTGGCCAGGCCGTCGATCCTCGCCTCCTGCCGGGCTGCGGCCTTCGGCGTCACGGGCTGCGGTCCCGACTTGATCTGCGCGATCCTGTCCTCGTTCCGCAGAGCCCGGTCGTTCTTCTCCAGCGCCCGACGTTGGAGTTCCAGCGCCTGCCGGCGCACGTGGTCCGGTTCGCTCTTCTCCCCGACGTCGGCCATGCTCTCCAACGCGCGCGCCGCCTCGGCCCGGTCGACGTCCCCGTGCAGCTCCATGCCGTAGTGGTTGACGAGCTGTTCGTTCACCGCGTCGAGCGCCTGGTCCCGGGCCGCCCCGTGCTGCCAGCCGTTGACCTCGCTCCACACCCCGGCGGCCTCGGCCGGGCTCGCCTCGGCCATCCAGCCCTGGTCCAGCCGGGCACGCAGTGACGCTCCGGCGTACACCAGGTCCGGGTCCTCACCACGCTGCTCGGCCTCCACGGCCTGCCCGTGCAGGCTCAGCCGCGCCTGGTGCAGACGCTCGCGCACGATCTCCCGCTGGAGGGCGTCGACCTGCCGGGTGTGCTCCCCCTCCGGCAACTCGGCCGGATCCGTGTCCGCCAGGCGGTCCCGTGCCTCCTGCCACTTCTCCGCGCGCTCACCGGCCCGCCGGTGCTCGGCGCCGACCGCGTGCAGGACCTCCCCGGCGCCGGCCTCCTCCGCGCCGGACACCACCCGGCGCTGGCGCTCCTCCGCGGCGTCGAGGATCTCCGGGACCCGCCGCGCCTCCACCACGGCGAGCGGATCCCGGCCGCCGACGGGGCCGCCCGTGTTCTCGTAGACGCGGATCACCAGGTTGTCGCCGAGCGGCGCGTCCGATCCGGCGGCCCACTGCTCGTGGGCGTGGGCGGCGACGAGGTCGGGGGCTTCCCAGTCGTGCCCGCGGACCTCGCCGGTGGCCAGCTGGGTGTCCGATGCCGGGTCCTCGATGACGTACAGGTAGCTGCTCTGACCGCTCTCGGCGGCCGCCTCCCGGCCGGCCCGCGCCCTCTCGTGCAGGTTCGGGTCGGACAGGGCGATGGCCCGCGACAGGTCCCGCACCGGCAGCATCTCGTCCGGGACGAGCAGTCCGTACTTCTCGTGGATCTTGGCCCGCATGTGGTGCAGCGCGGCGGCGGCCTGCGGATCGGAGCCGCCCCACTCGTAGGCCGTCTGCCAGGCCTGGCCGAGCGGGCGCATCCCCTCGGGAGTCGGTTCCAGGTCGTCCCAGAACCGTTCGTCGTAGGGCGCCCGCAGCCACGGCTCCGCGGCGGCGCGCTCGCGCCAGTGCTTCTCGGCCGCCGCCTCCCGTTCGCGCTCCCACCGCTCGTGGCGCGCCCGGGCGGCGTTCTCGGCGGCCATGGTGGCCAGCGTCAGGGCCAGCTTGACCATCGCGTCGGCGCTGTTGGCGACGGCCATCTCGACCTCACCGCTGTGTACCCGCTCGTACGGGTCGATCACGTCAATCCCCTCCCTCGTCGCTGTGGCGCGCCACGGCGTCCCGTCCGCGCGCCGCCATCAGATCTCCGCACCACTGCCCCGGGCGGGCGCGGCCGCCGTCGGCGCGGGCCGGGCCGGATCGGGCGGCGCCGCCGCGGGCGCGGCCACACCGGCCACCGGCTTCATCCCCAGGGAGGCGAGGTCGACCTGGGCACGGCCCGCGGCCTTCTCGGCCGCCGCGGCCGGAGCGGGCTGCGCCGCCGCCTCGCCCTGACGCCCGGCGGCGAACTCGCCGGCCGCGGTCGCGAACCTGGTCAGCAGCCGCTGGGTCACCCGGTCGGTCTCGAAGGTCCGCGCCAGTCGAGCCGTCGCCTTGGAGGCCACGTCGGCGGTGTCCCGGAGCACGGATCCGAAGAACTCCCGCCAGCGCCCGTCCTTGGAGATCTCCGGGTAGTGGTCCCCGGCGACCTCCTTGACGACCGCCTGGATCCGGTCGGGTCCCTCCACGGCCTTCTTCAGATCCTGCCAGGCCCGCCCGGGCTCGGACCTGGCGTAGTGCTGCGCCATCTGCTGCTGGGCCTGCTTGAACGCGCCCTTGTACCGGCGGGCCAGTTCGGGGAACACCTTGTCCGCCCGCGCGAGGTCCGTCCGCTCGGGCACCGGCGGCTGGGACGGCTCGGACGGGGCCGGGACGTCGTCGTCGAGGCCCAGGGCGGCCCGGGTCTTCGCGAGGGCAGTCATGTGGGCGTCGAACTCCCGGGCCACGAGGTCGGCGGCGTCGGGTGACAGGCGTTCGGAGAGGTACAGCCGGAACGCGCCGAAGGAGCTGTGCAGGTCGTCGTAGACGAGGTCGCCGAAGGCGGAGGTCGGCTCGTCCGTGGCGCCCGGCTCGTCCGCCGCCTCCGGTGCGGACACCGCCTCCGGTACCTCGGCGGCGACGGACCCGTCGGTACCGGGCCGGTCTATCGGGGGTTCGATCCTGGCATCTGTCACAGCGGTTCCTTCCGGTGATCCTCACTGGCCAGCGTATGGTGACGGCGAATCAGCGTCCCGCTCCGGGGCGCCGCCGCATCAGCGGGTACGGCCTGTTCCGCTCAAGCCGGCCGGTCCCCGTGCTGGTCGAGTGCCATCGCCAGCAAGGAGACCGCGTACGTCTCGTCCTCGGCGAGCCAGGGCAGGCCGTCGTCGGAGTCGATGACCGCCCGGCCGTCGATGAACGACGCCCAGCCGGCGCCGGACGTCTCGACCCATCCGGCCAGCTGCCGGTCCCGCCTGCGCACGGCGAACACGGTGCGGTCGTCCCAGCCCTCGATCAGGAACGCGCCGTTCTGCGCACTCCAGGTGGCGGTCGGGGCACCCAGGCCGCGCAGGACCGGCGCGGTCGACGTCCTCTCGGTGGCGAGCGCGAGGCGCAGCCGCTCCGGTGAACCGGCGGTGTCCGGCTTCGCGACAGACGCTCCACCCGATTCGACGCGCGTCGAATCGGAAGGGGTGTCGGGAGCGGTCGAGGTGTCTCCTGAACCGGCCCCCGATTCGACGCGCGTCGATTCCAGGGCGGAGCCGCCCGGGGCTACCGCGATCCCATCGGACACACTGGCCGGCACGGTCCGGGCAGTGGAGGCCAGTGGTGTCGGTGCGTCGCCCGCCGCCTGCGCGGGGGTGGGGGAAGTCGGGGCCGCGGGGCCACCGGAATCGACGCGCGTCGATTCCGGTGAGACCTCGTCGACGCTGGTCGCGGCGGCGAGGTCCAGGGCGGAGACGGGGCCGGCCTCCGCTGGAGCCGGTCCGTCGGCACCGGCGGGCGTGGGGGACGGGACGGCCGTGGCCGGAGCGCGGCTCGAATCGCCGCGCGTCGATTCGAGGAGGCCGTCGCCGCGGGCCGCGGCACCGGGCAATCCGACGCGCGTCGATTCCACCGGAGCGCCCTCACCGCCAGCCGAGGGGCCTGCGGAGTCCTCCCCGGCAGCGCCCTCCACGCGGGCGGCCACCATCTCGTGGCGCAGCACGTGAGCCCTGCGCACCAGGGCCTGCGCCGCGCTGATGACACTGCTCTCCAACAGGCCCAGCGCCCGGTCGCCACTCGCGTCCGGCCCACCCCGGCCGGCCTCGCCGAGCCGCTCCAGATAGCGGGCCGCGCTGCGCCGTATGCCGTCGGCCAGGCCCAGCAGCTCCTGGTCACCATCCTCCGCCGGGTCCGGAATTTCGACGCGCGACGAAATGAGGGCTTCCGCGACGGCGTTGCGCTGCTCTTCGGCGCGGCGTCGGCGGTAGGCCTTCGAGGAGCAGGAGCGGCCGCAGTAGACGGGCCGGCGGCCGGGGCCTGTGGCCCGCAACGGGGTGCCGCACTCCGGGCACGACGGCCCGGGGCCGGCGGGGGCGATTGCCCGCGCGTCCTTTTCCTCGGAGGTGTCGATTCCGCGCGCGTCGATTCCGCGTGAGAGGCCGGAGCCCCGTGCGTCGATTGCGTCCGAGGGGCCGGAGCCCCGTGCGTCGATTCCCCCGATGGAGCCGATTCCGCGCGAGTCGAAACTCTGTTCCATGGTTCGGGATCGTAGCCGTCTGCCCCGACAGGCCACGACCGGTTTGACGACCGCGCCCTGACACGCCGTCGGCCCGTCCGGAGACCGCGGTTCGCCCGGCGGCGGGTCAGGACGGCACGGCCGCGAAGAGACGCGCACCCAGCACGCACGGAGACAGACCGAGCCCGAACCCGCGGATTCCCGGGTACGGGTGCGACGGGTCAGTCCCGGTCATCCGGTACTGCCGAGGCGGCCAGACCGCCGGGACCGAGGCGACGGCGCGAAGCGGGTACGGCGGGCCGCTCGACGACGGGCCGCTCCATGACCGGGGCACGTTCGACGGCGAGCCGACGGGCCTGGCCGTCCGCCGGAACGGTCGTGGCGTCGGTTTGCTCGGAGGAAGGCAGCCACAACGGGCGCCGGCCAGAACTCATGACGGCCAGTCTCCCAGTTCCCACACCGTCCGCCGCCCGACCGCCCAACGTCCGACGGAACCGCTCGGCCGGGGCTCCGCGACACGACCCCGCAGCCCTACAGCTCCACGTCCATCCAGGCGACGTCGTTCAGCTCGACGTCGAGCCCGGCGGCGCGACGCCCGCCGTCCCCGAAGTAGTGCTCCCGCAAGGCGTCCGCGAGCAACGCCTCCTGCTCCGCCTGCGGAGCCCCGGCATCCCGCGCCGCGTAGAGACGGCGTGCCACCTCACCGGGCATCTGCTGCGTGATCACCCGGGGACGGGGGTCGTCCGTGGAGCCCCCGGCCGCGCTGAAACCGAACGTCGCGGAGATGTGCAGCATGAACCCCCGCTGCTCGGCCGCACGCCGCACACGCTGCCTCACTCGCGGCTGCCAAGCCGCCCGGACCTTTCTCTCGATGGCCTCGGCGGCAGCCGGCTTCGGGACCGCCTGCCCTTTGAGCCAGCGCTGCACGGTGCGCTGGGAGACACCCAGGTCGGTCGCGAGCCGCTTGGTCGAGCCCTTGGCCCCTCTGAGGAGGAACCGCATCCGGGCCTGGACGGACTGCGGGATCGGACGAGTCCGCTCGGCGCGCTCCAGACCCTCGTCGATCTCCCGGCTCACGCTGCTTCCTTCCCGGCCGCCGAAGCGGCGGCTACTGCTGGCTGATGGTCATGGTGCGGGCCCGTTCCCCGGTCCGGCTACTCGTCGTGGGAGACCCGGCCACCGCTCTTGATGTGCCGACCGGGATTGACTCCGTCCGCGAGCAGCTCCAGGACTTCCGGCATCGGCCGGGAGCCCTCGAACTTCACGTGCCCGGGCGACACACCCAGGCGCAGCGCGGTGGTGAGGGTGCCATCGGGGCGGGCGAGGACGTCCGGGGCGTCCGGGCCGGGGGAGGCGAAGACGGCGCAGTCGGAGAGGACGGCGAAGGCGTGCAGGCCGGTCTCGACGGCCATCTTGCGCAGCTTGCGGTGGAAGTCGACGGTGGCGGTGTCGATGACCAGGGCCCGCATCAGCGGGTCCCAGGTCGGGCGTTCCAGGGCGGCCCAGCGCTGGCCGGGCCGGTAGCCGTGTCCTCGGGGGCGCTCGCGGAACTTGCCGACGGTGCCCTTCGCGGTCTGCTTGATCGCGGTCAGGACCGCCAGTTCCGCCGCGTCGCCCTGACGCAGGCCGGCCATGGCGTCCAGGAACGCGAACGGGTCGTGGCCGGCGAGATCGAGCGGGACACCCAGGGCTGCCATCGTGTCCAGGTAGGCCTGGCGCAGGCGCTTGTGCCACGGATCGAGGTACGGGCCGGACTCGTGGCGCAGCCAGCCCTCGGCCGGCCGCACCTCGGCGCCGAGCTCGACGGCGTAGGCGACCTTCACCGTCGAATACCAGGCCGGTCCGGTCGGGCGGGAGCCGTCCGGCGTGAACGGGCTCGGGAGCAGCGGGTCGGTCTCCACGTGTGAGAGGTCGACCAGCCAGCTGCCGGGGATCTTCTTGTCGAAGGCCGGGCTGAGCTCGTGCACCGGCTTGCTGAGAGGAAGCGTCAGCCTGCCCGCGGCCGCGAGGAAGGCCATGTTCACATCGAGGCCGACCGCGTACGGCGCGGCCTGCTCGTTCTCGCCGAAGGGGCGGTGCCAGTCCCAGGCCTCCGTGACCAGCTCGCCGTCCGCTTCGCGGTCCTCGGCGAGCGGGTGCACATCTGGGACCTCCGGCGGAGCGGGGTCGAACGCCTCCTTGGGCCGGGAGCCCTCCACCGGGCCGGAGGCCCAGCCCGCCTCGGTGCGTACCGCCCGAGTCGGCGGGCGCAGCGCGGTGACGAGTTCGAGGCCGCAGACGGCGGTGGAGCCGCGGGGGGTGAGGACGCGGGTGGCGTAGGTGCCGAGCAGGCGGGCCAGGGCCGGGGCGTCCAGGCCGTCGGGGATCTGCCAGCCGCCGGAGGCGAGGGCGCCCCAGGCGGGGACGCACAGCTGGACGCATACGCGCTTGCCGTCCTCGGGGGTGCGGTAGACGCGGGCCCAGGGGCCGAGGCCGCGCTGGGTGAGCAGCCAGCCGGCCTTGGTCAGGGCCTTCACCTGCTTGTGGGAGTCGGGCAGGCGGCCCAGGCGCGGCACGAACTCGGTCTTCTCGTCCCGGCCCATCGGCGGCAGGCCGAGCTCGGCGAGGGCGGCGTCGGTCAGCACCACCAGGGCGTCGCCGTCCTTGCCGTGCCGGTGCAGCCGGCCCTGACCGAGCTTCGTCTCCAGCGCCCACTCGACCACCTCGGCGAGTGTCCGCCCACCCGGCGCGGTGGGCGCCGGGCCGCCGTCGGCCAGGTACGCGGCCAGGCCCCGGCCGTCTGCGGCGGTGTCCACGACGGCGAGCGGTCCCGACGGGAAGCGCGCGGCGGCCGCCGCTTCCCAGCCGGCCGGGCCCGCAGCCGTGGCGGTCTTCGCCGGGGTCTTGCGGGCGCGTGAGGGCTGTGAGGGAGCGGCCGGCCGCGACGTGCCGGTGGGGCGCGGCGCAGCCACCGGCGCGCTCCGGTGGGGCGCTCCGGCCGGGGGTGCCGGGATCTGCGGAGCGGGCCGGTGGACGGTCGTGTCGGCGGCCGGTGGGGCTGAGGCCGGCACGGCCGTGCACCGGCCGCCCATGTGCACCGGGCGGCCGCCGGAGCGGTACGGAGTCGGGCGCCCGCACCGTACGCACGGCGCGGGCGGCTCGGTGACGAGCTCCCCGGACGGGGAGCGGTCGAGCTCCACGGCCTGGTCCTGCTGCCCGCCGAACGCCGCCGGGACCACCGGGGCCGGGGCGGGAGCGGGGGAGACGGAAACCCGGGCCTCAGCAGGCTCCGCCGTGGCGGCGGGCTGCGCGGGCTCAGCCGCACCGGCCGTATCCGCAGGGCTCGAGGGCGGAGAAAGGACGAGGCCGGTGGCCTGCGCCCGGTGCAGCCATTCGGTGGGCTCCACGGTGCCGTGCCGCAGCGCCAGCGTCGCGAGGAACCGGATGTAGACCTCGCGCTTGGGCGGCCGGGGCTGCGTCGTCCCGGCCTCCCACCGCACGATCGTCTCCCGGCGGGTCTTCAGCGCGGCCGCCAGCTCCTCCTGCGTGTACTCGCCGAGCTTGCGCAGCCGCTCCCGCTCCGCAGGCATCGGCAGGTCCTCCACCAGGCGCGGACGCTCCAGCAGCGCGTCGATCGACGCGAACAGGTCATCACCCACGACCACACCTCCACCGCACACCCTAGTCTGAAAGTCACTTCTGGAACGCACATCGCTGGAGGCGCACCGAGACGTCCCTGGTGGTCTCAGGGGCGGATGCCTTGCTCAGGCGGCCGCCCGGTCGCTCCCGAGGTTCCACATGGTGTCCGGGCAGCTGGTCCGCACCTTGGAGGGGCAGCCAGGGCCGGGAGCCCGAGGCGGCCAAAGGGCCATTCCGAGCCCTGGAAGCCAGGCGTGCATTGACGGCCCTGGTCGCGAGATCGACCCCAGCCAGTTCCGGGCGGCCATCACCTCGAGCGGCTGCGGTGTCCCGAACCGGATTCGCGGCATCGCCCGAAGCGGTACCGGACCGCTCGGATTCCACGCCGCCCGGATGAGGTCGGGCCGGGAGCCGGGGCCTGGCGGCCCATCCGCACCCCAGGCCCGCCGGGTGCCAGCCGTCCCTGAGGTGCAGCCTGATGTGGCAGGCGTCGCCCTTGCTCGTGGGCCACCGGAGCACGTCGCGCATCGCGCCCCGGGCCGTCCGGCCGGGAGCCGCTGCCGCTGGCGACAGCCGGGTCCCGGGGCTACTCCCGCCATCCGGCCGTGCCGACGGCGGGTAGCGGCGGTCTCGCCGTGTGACCCAGCGGTCTTCGCCAGGGCGCTTGCGGCGGAGGTCCGGTGACGCCTGCTGTCGGCGCTCCATGGACAGCCCGCCGGCCCCAGGGGCCGACGGCCTCGCAACCGCGGCGCCGAACCCATGCCGACAGCCTGTCGGCCGGCAGCAACCGCCCGGTCATGCCGGGAGCGCGGAATCCAGGGCAGGCGAGGGATGTGACCCGGCCCGCGCACGGTGACCTCTGACGCCCCCAGCGCGGAGCCACCTCGGTCCTCCCCTGGCCCCACCCCCTGTACGACCAAAAGAGAGCGAGCTATGGCAATGCGCTTCGCTTATGGCGTTTTGAGGGGTCGTCATTCCGGGCCGGGCCGTGTATGCGCGTGTCCGTACGCTTGTCGCCGGGCCGCGTCTGCGGCAGGGCCGAGCCGCGCTGCCGACCGGTGTGCGGGGGTGGGCCGTCTCGACTGAGAGGAAGGAGCTGAAGTGGTTCGGGGGACACCTGGTCGTGCCCGCAAGCACTGCGTCAGTGTGCGTCTCAACGAGGAGGAGCTGGGGCGCTGGGAGGCGGCCCGGGACGCGACCGAGCGGAAGGAGCTGGGGGCGTGGACGCGTGCGGTCGTGGAGGAGGCTCTACAGGGCCATCCGGGGGTTCCGGGCGACGTGCCCAGGGTTCCGGAGGTCAATGAGGCGGCGTACGCGCAGCTGGTGCAGGCGGCGGCCCAGCTCAACGAGCTCGTGCGGCTGCTGCGCGGCAGCGGCCAGGCCGGCGCGGACATCGAGCAGGCGATCGCCGGTATAGGGGAGGCCGCGATGGCGGTACGCGGAATGGCGCCTGTCGAGCGGAAGCCCCGTCAGGGGTCCATATGATCGCGAAGATCACGAAAGGGCGCCGGGCATCGTCGGCCCTGCGCTACGACTTCGGCCCGGGCCGGCGTGAGGAACACGTCGACCCACGTCTGGTGGCGGGAAATGTGGTCGGCACCTCGAGCCAGGTGGCGGACATGATCGACCGCCACACCGCCTACCGCCAAGGCCTGTCCAGGCCCATCTGGCGATGCGCCCTTCGGACGGCCCCCGAGGACCGGATCATGGACGACGCCGAGTGGGGGAAGATCGCCGAGCACTACGTCCAGGCCATGGGCTACGGCCGCTGCCCATGGGTGGCGGTGCGTCACGGCGAGGACCACATCCACCTGACGATCAGCCGGCTCGGCTGGGACGGCACCCTCGTGCCGGACGGCTTCGACTTCAGGAAGTCCCGGCCGATCGTCCGCGGCATCGAACGCCGCCACCGACTCGTCAACGCGGAGCTGCGGAGCGACCGGATCGCCCCGCAGATCACCATGCAGGAACGCACCGCCAGCGAACGGCGCGGCAGCACGCATCCGGAGCGCGAGCAGGTTCGGTACCTGGTCAGGGTTGCCCGCGACACTGCGGGGGCCGGCGGTCGGCCCGCATTCGAGCAGGCGCTGGGGAAGGCCGGAGTCCTCTGGAGAGCCCACATCACCCCCGCCGGCGAGATGCGCGGCTACTCCTTCAGTGTCGCCGGATGGCTGGACGCGGTGGGTGTGCAGATCTGGGTGGCGGCCTCCAAGGTCGCCAAGGACCTGAGCTGGAACGAGCTGCGGGGCGCCCTCGATGGGGAACCTGCCAGGCCGGAGACGGCAGAACACTCATAGGGCGGGCCCTGGCCCGTCGCTGGCGCTCCGGGCGGGCCCTGGCCCGTCGCTGGCGCTCCGGGCGGGCCCTGGCCCGTCGCTGGCGCTCCGGGCGGGCCCTGGCCCGTCGCTGGCGCTCCGGGCG
>NZ_JBHWCL010000052.1:0-53907 GCF_042735125.1 Kitasatospora sp. NPDC059599
CTCCGGGTGCGTGCCCGGGTGCGTGTCCGTGCTCGTCCCCCGGGTCTCCCGGTGTCCTGTCGCTCGCACGCATGATGTTTCCTCCGGCGGCCGCGCGGACCCGTGGCCTGCCGGGACCCGTCACGCGGTGGTCCCGCTCGGTGGCGCCGCGCGTGCCCGGAGCCGCGGTCCTCCCTTCACCGTCGCACGGCGGCCCCCGCCGTGCCCGGGCCGGGGCGCCCGGGCCTCCGGGCGTCGGCGTCGGCGTCGGCGGTGGCGGTGGCGGCGTGCCGTCTGGGGAGGGCCCCGGCGGGGCGGGAAGGTGCGGTCTCCGGTGCCGGGGCACGGACCCCGGGGTGCGCCCGGCCGTCGAACAGGTCGAACGGGTCGAACAGTCCGAGGAGCGTGCGGATGTCGTCTTCACCCGGCGCGGTGGCCGTCGTCACCGGTGCCGCCAGTGGGATCGGACGGGCGCCCGCGCTGCCGCTGGTCCGGGCGGGGTGGGCGGTGGCGGCGGTCGACGTCGACGCGGCCCGCCTCGACGCCTCGGCCGGGGAGGCCGCCGGGGTGCGTCCGTTCGTCTGCGACATCGCCGACCGGGCGGCCGTCGACGCCGTGGTCCGCGACGTGGGCCGCGAGCTGGGGCCGCCCCGCCGACTGGTGCACTGCGCGGCGTCGGGGCCATGGGGCGGCTGCTCGACCAGGATCCGGCGGACGCCCTGCGCGTGATGGGCCTCGTGTGCGGCGGCAGGCTGCACGTGGTCCGGGCGGTGGTACCGGTCATGGCGGTGCGGGGCGGCGCAGTGCGGGGCGGCGCGGGGCGGCGGCCAGGTGGTGCTGTTCGGATCGATCGCCGGCTGGGTGCCCGTGCCGATGGGCGGGGCGTACGGCGCGGCCAAGGCCGCGGTCCACGTCCTCGCCGAGACCGTCGCGGTCGAGCACCGCGGGGACGGGATCCGCGTCGTGTGCGTCTGCCCTCCCGCGGTGGAGACCCCGATGCTGGACCGGATGCGCGCCGACTCCCCCGAACTGGTGGGCCGGGTGAGCGGGTTGGGCGTCGACGTGGTTCTGGAATCGATGGACCGCGCCCTGGCGCGCGGACGCCTGTGGGCCTTCCCCGGGCGCGGCACCCGGGCGATGTGGACCGCCCGGCGCCTGCCGCCCGGCCACCTCGGCAGGGCGATCGGCCGCCTCGTGGTCAGGGTGTAGGGGTCGGGACCGTGGCCGGACGGTGGCCGGTGGCACTGCGGAGCGCGACGGAGGCGGGGCGCACCTCGCTTCCTGCCCGGGGCGGTGCTGCCCGGGGCCGCCGCTGCCCCCGGGGTGACGTTTCATAGGATCGGCCCCCGTGAGCATCATCGGACTGTATCTCCGCCTGAATCCAAGCGAGTTGGCCCGTGCGGCCCGGGAACCGGACTGGGCGTCGGTGTTCGCCGACGAGGTCGCCGAGCGGGAGTCGGAACGGCCGGTGAGCCCGTCGGAACGCCGCGGCCACGACACCGGCAAGGCCTGGGACGCACTGCGATTCCTCCTCGAACGCCACGCGTTCCCGGTCGACCTCCTCCGCGGCGAGGAGGAACTGCCCGGCGCCGACGACTGGGGCTACGGCCCGCCCCGCGTGCTCACGCCCGAGCACGTGACGCTCGCCGCCGACACGCTCGCGCAACTCCCCTTCGAAGCCCTGCTCGGCGACGTCACCGCCGCCGACCTCGCCCGCTCCGACGTCTACCCGACCGGGCTCTGGGCGGACGACACGGCCCTGCCCTACCTGGGCACGCACTACACGGACCTCACCGCCTTCGTCCGCACCACCGCGCGCTACCGGCACGGGCTCCTCGTCTGGGCCGGCTGAGCGCCCCGCCGCACGGGGGCGCGGCGGCTATCGGCCCGCCGCCTCGGGAGCCTCCAGTTCGGTGTGGTGGACGGTGAAGCCGCCCCGCAGGACCGGGGCGAACGGGGCCGGGGCCATGCACGTGCCGACCACCGGCTGGTAGGGCTTGCCGTCGGCGCCCACGTCCATGTTGGCCACGCCCCAGGAGAACCCGAGGCGGCCGTCGCCGTGGCCGGTGCCCTGGTAGATGCTCAGGCCTATTCGCTCGCCGACGTTGCCGACGTCCGACGTGGTGACGACGGCGGTCAGCGTGGCGACCGGGCCGCCCGTGGACAGGCAGTCCACCCGGGCCTCGGCGCTGTAGACCTTCCCGGTGGCGGCCACCTGGTGGGAGAAGCGGACGGTGCCCCCCGCGTCGGTGGGCAGGCCCTCGGCCGCACCGGTGCCCGGGAAGCGGCGGGTGTACGGCGCCGCCCGGGCGTTGACGGTGAACCAGATCTCGTCGTCCGGGGCGAGGGCGTAGGAGATCCGGGCCGTGCCGCTGACGCCTGCCGGACGCGCGGACGGGACGCCGTCCTGGCGGCCGGACGCCTCGCCGGCGGACGGGGCGTCGGCGGGCGGAACACCTGTGGCGGAGGCCGGGGCGCCGGCGGCTCCCGTGAGCGCCGCGAAGGCCAGGCCGGCGGCGGCGACGCCCCTGGCGGCACGGGTGCTGACACGGACGCGGGTGCGCATGCGGAACATGGTGGGCTTCCCTCCCTCCGGCGGCCCCGGTGGCCGCCGTCCTGATGCCCCAAGCCTCGCCGCCGCACCCCCTCGCGCACATGTGCCGATCGGCATAAACGTCCCGCTCCCCCGGGCGTTCTGCCCTGCCGATCGGCAGGGTGGAACCCCGGCCACCGCGCCGGGGACGCCGGCCTCAGTCCCGCAGGTGCGCGAGCACGGCCCGCACCGCCTCCTCGACGGCGGCCCGGGACTCCCCGGTCGGCTCGTCACAGTCGAAGCCGTGGACCCCGTGCGGTACGTCGACCAGCCGCACCGGCGTGCCGTGCGTCCGCGCGGCCGCGAGGAACCCGTTGACGGCCCCGGCGACGTCCGGGGCCTCCCGGCCCACCCGGGTCAGCACGACCGGCAGCCGCCCGGCCCCCGCCAGCGCCGCCGCGGGCCGGAACCGCCGGTCGGCGCCGGTACCGCGCGACGACGACGGTGCCGACGACGACTGCGGCTGCGGCTGCGGCTGTGGCTGTGGCTGTGGCTGTGGCTGCGACGACGGTGGCGGCGGCGGGACCAGGACCGGGTACGTCGCGGCCACGCACCGCAGCCAGGGCGCGGGCGCCCCCAGCAGCTCGGCCAGCAGCGGACCGCTGCTGGAGAAGAACCACACGGCGACGCGGTCCGCGTCGACGCGCGGATCGGCGCGCAGCAGGTCGATCGCCTCCGCGACGTGCGCCGCGGCGGCGGGGTGGTCGGCCGGGCCGTGCAGCCCGTGTTCCACCACCGCGCCGACCGCGCCCCGGCTCGCGGTGAGGCGCGCGTAGCCGGTGTACAGCGGCCAGTCGCGCGGCCCCGGACGCATGCCCCGGGGCAGCGGGCCGCCGTGGACGAAGAGGACCGCGGGCCGCGGCTCGTCGGCGTCCGGCAGGTGCAGGTCGACCCGGCCGGTGCGGATCCGCGGCGCCTCGACCGTGTCCAGGACGAACGGCCGCTCGTGGAAGGGCCGTTCGCGGACCGGCCGGTCGCCGGACGGCAGGTCGGAGGGGGACGGCAGGTCGGAGGGGGACGGCAGATCGCCGGAGGACGGCAGATCGCCGGAGGACGGCAGATCGCCGGGTGTCTCGGCCGCCGCGGCCCGGGTGAGCCGGTGCCCCTCGCCCGCCGCCGCGCGCAGCAGGGCCGCGGCCAGCTCGTCCGGGCAGGAGAGCATCGGCCAGTGGCCCGTCGCCAGTTCGAGGAAGCCCACCCGCGGGTCGGCCAGGGCCTGGAGCTGCGGCACGCCCGCGGACACCAGGTACTGCAGGCCCGCGATCGTCGTGCCGCCCGCCGTGCAGAGGATGCCGCTGGTCGGCACGCCCGCGAGCGCCGGGGTCAGGCGCAGCGGCCGGGTCAGGGTGCGGGCGGGCTGCGGCGCGGCCAGTGCCGAGAGCCGGTCCAGGTCGGCGGCCGAGAGGCCGGTGGTGTCGCCCCAGTCCGCCCACCGGTCGGGGGTGGGGGCGGGTACGGGTGCGTCCGGCCTGGACCGGAGGAGCTCGTGCGTGGTCTGGTCGGGGACCAGGGCGAGCGGTGTGCCGCCGTCCTGGGGCGGAGCGGTGTCCAGGTGGACGATCCGGCTGATCCGGTGGGCCCGTTGCTGCGCCGCCCCGAGGACGGGGTGGATGGCGTAGTCGTGGCCGACGAGCACCAGGCGCGGTGCGGTGGCGGCGTCGATCAGTCGGAGGACGTCGGCGATGTGGGTGTCCAGGTCGACGTGGGTGTCCGGGGCGATGTCGCGGCCGGTGTCCCGGCGGGTGTCCCAGCCCGTGTCACGGCCTGGGCCGGAGCCGGCTCCGAGGCCGGTGAACGTCACCGCGTGGACCTCGGCGCCGGCCCGCCGCAGCACTTCGCCGGTCTGCTGCCACAGCGCGGCGGCGGTGAAGGGGCCGGAGGCCAGCACGAACGCGGTGGTGATCTCGTTGTCGCTTCGCATGGCGGGTACGGTAGGAACTCCCCCTGCCGGAGGTTCAAGTCTTGCTGTCGCACGAGCTGCTGAGCATCGGTGAGCTGGCCGAGCGGGCCGGGGTGAGCGTGCGGGCGGTGCGTTTCTACTCGGACCGGGGTCTGCTGCCGGAGGCGGAGCGCAGCGGCGGCGGCCACCGTCGTTACCCGCCGCAGGCGTTGGAGCGGCTGCGGACGATCCGTTCGCTGCGCGGGCTGGACGTGTCGCTGCCGGAGATCGCCGGAGTCCTGGAGGAGGACGCCGGGGAGCGGCTGCGGGACGTCGTCGCGCGGCGGCTGGAGGACCTGTCCGCCGAGCTGCGGGCGATGCGCTGGCGCGAGGCGGCGCTGCGGCTGCTGCACGACTGCCCGCCCGGGGAGCGGGCCGAACGCCTGCGGTTGCTCGGCGCGGTGGGCTCGCCGCCGTCCACGGACGCGCCGGCGCGGTACTGGCGCCGGTTGCTGCCGACGCGCCTGCCGGCCCGGATCGCCGCGGCGGTGGTGGACGCGGCGGTGGCTCCGCTGCCGGAACAGCCTTCACCGGGGCAGGTGCTGGCCTTCGCCCGGCTGCACGAGCTGACCCGCGCGGCGGACGACGGGTGCCTGGCTGCCCACCGACCGGCCGTCGCCAGACCGGAGTTGCTCTACGACGGCCTGCGCGAGGCGTACGCGCTGGCTGCTCCGGCCCTGGTGGCGGGGCACCCGCCCGCAGGGGGCGAGGCGCTCGACTGCTTCGTCACGGCGCACGCCCGTTCGCACGAGCGGCGTGACACGCCCGCCTTCCGGCGGGAGTTGAACGGTGCGCTGGCACGCGGCGGACACCCCGTGGTGCGCCGTTACTGGGAGTTGGCGGGCGAGGTCTCCCCGGACCCCACCCCCGGTGCGGTGGACGCCTGGCTCGGCGAAGCGTTGAGCCGTAGCGTCTGAGGGCCGACGCCGTCGGCTTCACGCTCCGCCGGCTTCACGCTCCGCCGGACTGCGCTGCGGCGGACTGCGCTGCGGCGGGGCGCAGTCGGTGTCCGGGGCACTCACGGAGAGCACGGATCCCACGGAGAACGCGGGGAGCACGGAGAACGCGGCAGCGCGTGGGCCTCGTGCAGGGTGCCGGCCGCGACGGCGTGGTCGTTGTCGACGAGCTGCGCCATGGCCAGGTCGGTGAGGGCCCTGGCCAAGCGCCGGGTGCCGGCGGCGGGGTCCGTCGCGTGGAGGCGGCGTTCGATGTCGACGCTCCGTTGCAGCCGGGGGATCGTGGTGCCGGCGTAGGAGTTCGGGTGTTCGCCCAGGACCGCCCGGCGCAGGTCGCACCGCCGGGTGAGGGTGCCGAGGGTGGCGAGCAGGTCGCGGTCCTGCGGCAGGGGCACGGGGCCGGGGGCGTCCTCGGACGTGCCGGTGATGGCCTCGACCGCCCCGACGAGGGCGTCCAGCCCGTCGCGGAAGGACGCGCGCAGGCTGAACGACCAGTGGTGGGTGTCCAGGCCCAGGACCGGCTGGAGGCGTCGGCGCGGGTCGACGCCGAGCGGGTCCGGCGCGTCGGCCGCGGCCTGTTCGTCGCGCACTCCGGAGCGGGCGAACAGCACCGCCCTGAGGCCCTCGTGGAAACCGAAGTCGCCGCTCCGGCCCCGGGCCGGCAGGCGCTCGCAGGCCGACGCGGCCTCCCCGAGCAGGGCGTGGGCCTGCCCCGGATGGCCGAGGTCGTCGAACCACAGCGCGGCACCGGCCGTCCGCAGGGCCGCAAGGACGCCATGGGCGCACTGCGCGCGCTCGTCGCGCCAGGGGGCGAGGGCCTCGTGCTCGACGGCCACCGCCTCCTCGGTGCGGCCCGCGAGGCGCAGCGGCAGCGTGAGGTCGAGCAGCCGCCACATCAGGTCGCTCCCGTCCGGCTCGGCCACCGCCCGGGCGCGGTCGGCCACCGCGCGGGCGGCGTCCACGGCCTCGTCGAACCGTCCCGCCTCGGCGAGGGCGTGGGCGAGGTCGGCGCGCATGACGTCGGCCCGGCCGAAGCCCGGTTCCGGCCGTTCCTCCTCGGCACGTCGGGCCAGGTCGGCCGCCTCGCGCCGGGCGGCGAGGGCGAGGTCGTCGGCGTGGGCGAGGGAGTACCACAGGGCGAGGGAGGACAGGGCGTGGGAGGCCCCGCCCAGGTGCTCGACGGCGCCGTCCGCGACGAGGGAGCGGTAGATGTCGGCGGCCTCCTCCACGAGGCTGACGGCGTCCGGGCAACGGTTTCGGGGGCGGCTGTACGCCAGGCCGCGCAGCGCCTCGGCCAGTGCGGGCAGGCCTTCGGCGGGGTCGGTGCGTGCCGCCTCCCGGCACCGGGCGACGGTCTCGTCGGTGACCGGGTCCCGCCTCATCCGAGCACCCCCTGCGGGGCGCGGTCGGACGGGGCTCCGTACGTGGTGGTCACACGATTCCTTCCGGGGCGGGGCGACGGTCTGCCACCCGAACGCCTGTCCGCCCGCTCCGGGTTCCGGGTTCCGGCCGGCCGGCCCGGCCCGGATTCCACCCGCTCCGGGTTCGGGCCCGCCCGGGTGCCGGCTGCGCCAGCGGCGCGGGCTGCGCGAGCGGCAGGCGCGAGGCGGCGTGGTTGCACGGGAAGTCGGCCCGTCCGACTTCCCGCGCACGGCCCCGGGCGGGCCGCCGTCAGGTGTCGGTGCGGCGGTGGGAGGTCACGTGGACGGCGGTCCTGCCGACCTCGGTGGAGACCAGGTCGAGCATGCGGCGGACGCCGTCGGTCGGGAAGAGCGTCTTGCCGCCGCCGGGCAGGACGGGCATCACCATCAGCCGCGGCTCGTCCACCAGGTCCTCGGCCAGGAGCGAGCGGACGGGCGTCGGGCTGCCCGTGACCAGCAGGTCTCGGCCGCCGGTCGCGCGCCGGCGCCGGGCCCGGTCGACGGCCCCGGTGCCGGGGACGAGGGTGGTGTTCGCCCGGGTGAGGTCGGCTGCTTCGAGGGTGTCGGAGACCACGTACTTCCCGATGACGTCCATCCGGTCGGCGAACGGGTCGCCGGCCCGCCCGGGCCGGGCGGCGGCCATCGTCCGCCAGGTGCGGCGGCCGAAGGGGAGGGCGTCGGCGGTGCCCGTCGTGGCGCCGATGAACGGGCTGGGGGTCTCCGGGTCGAAGAACGGGTGCGACCACCCGCCGTGGCGAAGCCGCCGTCGGTGTCCTCCTCGGCGCCGCCGGGCGCCCGCACGTCGCCGTCCGGGCTGATGAACTCGTCGACCACGATGCGCACGGGTCCGTTCCTCCGGATCGCCCGGTGTGACCCGGGGTGGACCGGCGGCCCGGCCGGGACCCATCGCGCCGGAGCGGCGATCCACGTCCCACCGGCGGTCCCCGGTGCGCGGCGCGCGGAGGCGCGGGCGGGCCGTGGCCGGGCCGCAGGAAAACGTCTGGCCGACGATTCGCCGAGGAGCGTGACTGTCGGGGTACGTGACACCGAACCGACCGGGGAGCGGCCGTGGAGGACCCGGCCTTCACCGTCCTGCTGACCGGCCCCGGCCCTCGCGGCGCGGAGGCGCTCAGGGCGGTCCGCGCGGTCACCGGGCTGAGTCTGTGGCGCAGTCGGCAGCCGTTCCGGTCTGCCGCCCACTGCGCGGCCGACTCCCTGACCTGCTGCGGCTGCGAGATCTGCGTCCGGTTCGGCCCCTTGCCGGGGCACTCCCCCGGGCCCGGGCGCTGAAGCGGTGCCGGCCCGGGGAGCCCGGGCCGGCGGGCGGTCAGCGGCCGCGCCACCAGCGGCGGCGGGCGGCTTCCTCCGGGGCGGCTGCCGGGGCCGGGCCGGCGCCCGCGGGGCCCGGGGGTACCGGACCGTCCGGTGTCGGACCGGCCGGTGTCGGGCCGGCCGGTGTCGGGCCGGGGAACGGCGGCAGGGCGCGGAAGCGGTCGTCGAGGACGGCGCTCGCGCCGACGCGGGCCAGCGTTTCGCGGACCAGGGTCAGCGGGTGCGTCGGGAAGTGGGCGTCCCATTCCGGGAGGTCGGCGACGTGGTAGGGCAGTGGGCCGCGCAGGCCGGGGTCGTAGGGGTGGGGGCGGACGAAGGCGTCGAAGCCGACCCGGTCGGCGACCACCGCCTCGCGCATGCCGCTGACCGGGCCTTCGGCGGCCTGCACCTTCAGCACCACGCTGCACCGGTCCCGCGGCACCGTCCACGCCCCGATGAACACCTGCCCGCGGCCGGTGCCCCGGGAGACCTTGACGAGCTGCCACAGGCCCGGCACGCCGCCCAGGTCGCGCACCTGCGCCTCGATCAGCGCGGCGCCGCCGCGCGCGGTGTGGCGGGCCAGTTCGCGCAGCAGCCGGTCGTCCGCGTCGAGCGGGGCCACCAGGTCAGGGACGAGCGGGAAGTCGTGGACGGACAGGACCACTCCCCGGGCGTCGTCCCACACCCGGTCTCCGCCCCCGGTGCCGCCCTCGTCCTCCCGTGGGGTGAAGCCGGCCAGATCCAAGCTGATGATCGCACTCATGGCGGCCATTCTCCCGCCCCCGGCCACCCGGGAACACCGCCTTCTGCCCCGCCGGGCGGCCGCACCTGGTGATCGTCAGCGGCTGCGCGCGGGACAATGGACGGGTGACCGACAGTCAGCTCCCCCGAGGCATCACCGCCCTGATCCCCAGTGCTCCCGCGCCCGCCACGCCCGGCCAGCGGGCGGCGTCGCAACTCCTCCACCTGCGGACCGCGGAGGTCCCCCTCCCGCTCCTGGCCGCGGCCGCGGAGCTGATCGCCCCGCAGCTGGAGAGCGCGGACCCGGTCACCCGCGAGGCCGCCGCCGACGTCCGCGCCCGCCTGCTCGCCGCGCTCGACGGCACCGGGCCGCGCACCGCCAGGCCGGGCGTCGACTGAGGCCCGGCGGGCCGGGGTTCAGCCCGCCGGCTCGCGGTCGGGCTCGCGGTCGGGCCCGGACCCGCGCGCAGGCGCGGGTGCGACCGAGAGCGAGGACGAGGGCGAGGGCGCGCCGGCCCAGCGGTGCAGGGCCGCGCCCAGGCCTTCGGCGCCCGGGTCGGCCCCGGCGACGGACCCGGTGACCGCCCCGGCGACGGTGTCGCAGGCCCAGGCGACGACGCCGTCCGGTCGGACCAGCACCCCGACCGGCGTCGCACGGCCGTCGGTCACGGTGCGCACGCGCCCGGTCCAGGGCGCGGCCAGGCGGGCGAGCGTGCCGTCCGGGGTGCGGTCGAGGAGCAGGAAGCCGCCGTCGTGGCCGTGGTCGGCCAGCCGGGTGCCGTCCTGCAGCCGCAGGTCGGGGGCGGCGCGGCCGACCAGCGGGTGGTCGCCGGGCAGGTCGAGGCGCTGGGTGACGCCGGAGATCTTCTTGACCGCGTGGGTCGCGCCGTCCCGGGTGGCCAGCAGGTCGGCGAGGACCTCCCGCAGCGCGGCCGACTTGGCGTCCCCGCGCAGCACCCCGGTCTGGGCCCGGGTCCAGTCCAGTACCCAGGCGCCGAGCGGGCGGCGCTCGGCGTCGTAGGTGTCGAGCAGCCCTTCGGGTGCCCATCCGGCGACCACGGCGCCGAGCTTCCAGCCGAGGTTCATCGCGTCGCCGATCCCGAGGTTGAGCCCCTGGCCGCCGAACGGCGAATGCACGTGCGCGGCGTCGCCGGCCAGCAGCACCCGCCCGGAGCGGTAGGCCGCGGCCTGGCGGGCGTTGTCGCTCCAGCGGGTGGCGGGGCCGCGCAGGGCGGTCAGGGTGACGCCGGTGCCCGAGACGCGGCGCAGCACGGTCTGCAGGTGTTCGAGGGTGACCGGTGCCGAGCGGTCGGCGGCGGCGCCGTCGAACTCCACGGTGACCACCCGGCCGGGCTGCGGGCCGTAGCGGTACGCGCCTCGGGCCGACCAGGTCCACCCGTCGGCGAGTTCGTGCGGGTCGGCGATGTCGGCGACGGCCAGGTGTCCGGTGAGTTCGGGGTCGGTGCCGGGGAAGGCGATGCCGGCGAGGCGGCGTACGGTGCTGCGTCCGCCGTCGCACCCGACCAGCCAGCCGGTGCGCACGGGGCTGGCGGTGGTGTCGAGGAGGACGGCGTCGCCGGTGTCCTCGAACGCGGTGACCTCCGCCCCGCGGCGCACCGGTACGCCGAGTCGCGCGACGTGGGCGGCCAGCAGTTCCTCCAGTTCGCGCTGCGGGACCATCCGCGCCCCGTCGACCGCGGTGTGCGCGGCGAGGTCGGGGTCGGCCCAGTCGACGAGGCCGGGGTCGAGGACCATTCCGGCGAAGTGCCCGGTGAAGCGCGGCTCGTGCGGCGCCCGGCCGTCGCCGGGCCGGTGGTCCCCGCCCGGGCGGGTGAGGGGGCCGAGCTTCGCGAGCAGGTCCCGCTGGACCCGTTCGGCGGCGGGCAGCAGGCCGCGGCGGTCGAGCGCCTCGGCGGTCGGCACGTTGATCCCCCCGGCCTTCATGCCGGTGTCGGGCTCGGCCAGCCGTTCGAGCACCTGCACCCGGGCGCCGGCGAGTGCCAGTTCCGCGGCGAGCACGAGGCCCACCGGTCCGGCTCCGACCACGGTCACGTCGGTGTCGTGGTTCGTGTCCGCGGTGCTGTCCGCGTTCTGGTTCACATCCATAACGAACAGTGTTCCATAAACGAACATCGTTCGTGTCGCGCTAGAATGGCCGGGTGAACCCGAGAGAGCGACGCGCGGCACGCCACCAGCCGCCGAACCCCGAGGCCGGAACCGACCCCAGTCCGCGGCGCCGCAGGGCCCCGATCACCGTGGACCAGGTCGTCGACACCGCGCTGGACGTCATCGCCACCGAGGGCTACGAGGCACTGACCATGCGCCGGCTGGCCGGCGCGCTCGACACCGGACCCGCCTCGCTCTACGCCCACGTGGTCAACAAGGCCGACCTCGACGAACTGCTCATCGGCCGGCTGTGCTCCGAACTCGCCATGCCCGAGCCCGATCCGGCGGCCTGGCGCGAGCAGATCCACGACCTGTGCGCCCGGATCCGCGACCAGTACCTGAAGTACCCCGGCATCTCCCGCGCCGCGCTCGCCATGGCCCCCACCGACCTGGAGACCGTACGCGTCGGCGAGGGCATGCTGGCGATCCTGCTCACCGGCGGCGTCGCCCCGCAGGCCGCCGCCTGGGCCGTCGACGCCCTCCTGCTGTACGTGGCCGCCTACTGCCTGGAGACGTCGATCGTGCGGCGGCGCGCGGCGCACGAGGACTCCGCCTGGGTCGTCGACCGTGACGAACTGCTGCGCCGGTTCACCGCCCTGCCCGCCGGGGCCTTCCCGCACACCACCCGCCACGCCGCCGAACTCACCGCGGGCGAGGGCCACGACCGCTTCGACTTCGCCCTCGGCCTGATGATCGACGGGCTCGCGCGCGGCTGACCGGCCTCGTGCTGCCGCCGGCCTCGTGCTGCCGTCGGCCGCCCGGGGGCGGCGGCGACACCGACGACGTCGACACCGACGACGTCGATGACGACGGCTGCGGCGACGAGTGGGTGGAGGACAACCTGGAGGAAGTCCTCCGGCTGGTCGGCGAGCTCCTGCCGCAGTGGTCCCAGGGGCCCCCGTGCACGGCCGTGACCTGCTCCTGCCGCGCGCCGGCGGCCGCCGACTCCCGGGCGCAGGCCCGGCGGTTCGGTCACGGGAAATCGGACCCGCCGGTGCGGGCCCGGCGGTTCAGGCCCGGGTGGCGGCCTGACGGGTGCGGCGGGCGAGGCGGTGCAGGCGCTGGACGGCGACGAAGCGGTGCATCCGGTCGGCCAGTGTCAGGCGGTACTTGAGCCGCAGCTGGCTGCTGAGCCCGGCCAGCCGCTCGGGGCCGATGGCCTGCAGCAGCCGGCTGACGTGCTGCTGGTAGGCCTCGCGGTAGGCGCGGTCGCCGTCCGGGACGGACCAGAAGAACATCGGGATCTCCTCGACCAGGCAGTTGTGGTCGTAGGCGCGCAGGTGCTCGGCGAACTCCGGCTCGGGGCGGGCGATCAGCCACTGCCGGACCAGTTCCATCGAGCGGACCCGGTCGACCACGCCGCGCGGGTCGGTCTTCTTCTGGGTGATGGACAGGTCGCCGTCCTCGCGCACCCGCCAGTGGTAGATGGGCTCGGCGAGCACGTCGACCCGCTCGGCGAGGAAGTGGTGGGGCACGCTGACCGGGGCGTCCTCGTAGAGGATGCCCTCGGGGTACAGGACGGCCGCCGTGTCGAAGAAGGAGCGCCGGTAGACCTTGTTCCAGGCGGTGCGGTCGGTGACCAGGGCGGGCAGTTCGCTGACGTGGGTGCGCAGCCGGGTCTCGCGGAAGGCGCGGCGGTGGCCGTGCGAGGGGGTGAGGCCGCTGGTGCGCAGGCGCAGCGCGTTTCCGGTGACGAAGTCGGATCCGGTCTCGTCCAGCGT
This sequence comes from Kitasatospora sp. NPDC059599, assembly GCF_042735125.1. Classification (NCBI taxonomy): domain Bacteria; kingdom Bacillati; phylum Actinomycetota; class Actinomycetes; order Kitasatosporales; family Streptomycetaceae; genus Kitasatospora; species Kitasatospora sp. NPDC059599. The sequence continues at coordinate 12,828 of NZ_JBHWCL010000052.1, forward strand.
GCTGATCATCAGCTGGTAGGCGTGCGGCGGCAGGGTGTCGTCACTGTCGACGAAGGCCAGGTACTCGGTGCCGGGGGTGAGGTGGCGCCAGCCGGTGTTGCGGGCGGCGCCGAGGCCCTTGTTCTCCTGCCGGACCAGCCGGAAGCGCGGGTCGCGGTCGGCGTAGGCCTTGGCGATGACGGGTCCGTCGTCGGTCGAGCCGTCGTCGACCAGGACGCATTCGAAGTCCTCGAAGGTCTGGGCCGCGATCGAGTCGAGGCATTCCCGGAGGTAGCGCTCGACGTTGTAGATCGGGACGACGACGGACAGGCGGGGGGCCATCGGGCGGCGCCTTTCGCTCAGGTGCGGACGGGCCGGGCGGAGCCGGGCGGGTACGCACCGCCGACGGCCGACCACCGGCAGTGGCCCGAATGTAGGGACCTTACAAGACTGTCGGACGAACGGGGAATGGCGTCGAGGCTGCGGGTCGGTGGAGCAGGCGTGCCCGGCGTCAACCGTTGGCACACGCCCTGACCCGAACGGTGCACCCGCCGGCGGGCCGGACGCCGCCCCCGACACGGACGAGGACGAGGACGAGGACCGACGAGGGCCCGGCACGCCCCGGACGGGACCGGAGCCGACCGCCGGGCGGAGGCCCGCGCCGGAGGGCAGCCTGGGAGTACGGCGGCGCCGCCGGTGCCGGGCACCGAGGAGCGGGCATGGACGACACCGACGTACTGGTCGTGGGGGCCGGACCGGTGGGTCTGACCGCCGCCGCAGAGCTGTGCCGCCGTGGCGTGCGGTGCCGGATCGTCGACCGGCTGGACGCCCCGCAGCCGTACGCCAAGGCGGTGGGCATCCAGCCCCGCACCCTGGAGGTCTGGGACGCCATGGGGCTGGTGGGCCGGGCCCTGGACGAGGCGGTGCCCCTGCTCGGCCAACTGGCCTTCGTGGACGGCGAGCCCGGCCCGCGCCTCGACCTCGGTCTCCCCGCCGACGTGCCGTACCGCTTCGCCGCGCTGCCCCAGGACGCCACCGAGCGGCTGCTGGCCGAGCACCTGGCCGGCCACGGCGCCGTGGTCGAGCGCGGCACCGAGGTGGTCGGCCTGCGGCAGGACGAGGACGGCGTGCTCGTCACGCTGGCCGCCCCGGGGGGTCCGCGCGAGCTGTCCGCCCGCTGGGTCGTGGGCTGCGACGGCGCCCACAGCACGGTGCGCCACGCCGCCGGGATCGGCTTCGCCGGCGACGCCTTCCCCGAGCAGTTCATGCTCGGCGACGTCGAGCTGGACTGGGACCTGCCGCCCGGCTACGCCGTGCGCGCCACCGGCGGCGCCGACGGGGAGACGCTGGTGTGCGTCCCGCTGCCCGGCCGGCACCGCTACCGGGTGTCGATGACCGTCCCGCCCGAACTCGCCACCGACGCCGACCCGGTGCGCGGGGTCGCGCACGGGCTGGAGGGCGGCCGCACCCCCGAACTGCGGCACATCCAGCAGGGCCTGGACCGGCTGTCGCCGCGGCCCGCCACCGCCTCCGCGCTGCGCTGGTCCTCGGTGTTCCGGATCAGCCACCGCCTCGCCGAGCGCTACCGCGAAGGACGTCTGCTGCTGGCCGGCGACGCCGCCCACATCCACCCGCCCACCGGCGCCCAGGGCATGAACACCGGGATCCAGGACGCCTTCAACCTCGCCTGGAAGCTCGCCCTCACCGTGCGCGGCGTCGCCACCGGAACCCTCCTCGACAGCTACCACGCCGAACGCCACCCGGTCGGCGAGGAGGTCGTCTCCCGCACCGTGCGCCACGCCCGCACGGGCTTCGACGCCGACCCCGCCGACCCCGCCGCCCCGCTGCTGCGCGAGGCCCAGCTCCTCGTCGGCTACCGCGGAGGACCGCTGACCGAGCCCGCCCCGGGCACCCGCCCCGCCCCCGGCGACCGCGCCCCCGACTGCCCGGGCCTCACCCGCCCCCTGACCGCCTACCCGCAGCGCCTGCACGAGCTTCTGCGCGGCACCCGCCACGTCCTGCTGCTGGCCGCGGGCCCCGCCACCGACGCCCCGGCCCTGCACGCCTGCGCGGCCGCCGCCCACGCGGCCGCGCACGGGCTGCTCGACGTGTACGCCGTCCTCGGCCCGGAAGCCCCGGAGTCCCCGCACTCGCCCCACTCGCCGTACTCGACGCAGTCCCCGCACTCCCCCGCCGCTTCGGCGGGCCTGCGGCTGCCCGTGGTCCACGACACCGCCGGCGCCTTCCACGCCGCCTACCGGCCCGGCGACGGCGAGGCCGTGCTCGTCCGTCCCGACGGCTACCTCGCCGCCCGGCTGCCTGCCGCGGACCCGGCCCGCCTGGTCGCCCACCTGCGCCGCACCTTCGCCCCTGCCTGAGCACCGCCCGAGCACCGGCCCGATCCCCGGCCCCGATCCCCGGTGCCGGTGCCGGTGCCGGCCCGACCCCGGTGCCGGCCCGAGTGGGCGTCAACTGCGCCCGGGGGTAGCCGGCCGGCGGATCAGGGCCGAGGGCACCCGGTCGTGGACACCACGGGCCTGCCGCCGTTCTTCACGGTCACCCCAGCGTCACCGACCGGCACGCGGCGAAGGACGTGCTGTTCCGGCTGCGGCTGACGCACCCGGAGATCACCACCGTCCGGGCCGCCTACGCCCACGCCGACGCCGGCCAACTGGTCGGCGGGGCACAGAAGTACCTGCACCTCACGATCAATACGGTCGACGGGCCCAAGGACGCGAAGGGGTTCGTCGTCCCGTCCCGGCGCCGAGCGGCCGGGTGAGGCTGGTCTCATCGCCATGAATGCGGAGGGCGAAATGTGCCGTGCACGGGGGTTCACGACTGAAGTGGTTTTACCGGAACCGACCCGCATCGTAAGCTCCACCGTCGTGAGCGACTCCCCCTCGAAGCGCCACTGGCGCATGTCGGTATTCCTCTGGATCGGCTTGCCTTTCATAGCCTTTGTCGGCCTTGCCAAGGCCGCTCCCGATCTCGTGCCCGCATGGAAGGCGCAGAGCGGCAGCGGAGTCACCGGGACGTTCACTGCCGCCCGGGAGTCCTGCAGCCACGGGTCCTGTGACTTCTACGGCGACTGGAAGGCGGCCGACGGCACTTCCACCCGCACGAACGTCCTCCTTTACGACGGACCGGATTCCTTGCGGATCGGAGGCACGGCCGTAGCACGGGACTCCGGCGCCGCCGGCGGAGTCTTCTCCACGGAGGGCGGTTCCTCCTACCTGCTGGTGACGGGCTTCGCCGTCGGTGGTCTGGCGGCGGCAATTGCCTGGCCGGTGTTTCTCTGGCGCACCTGGCGCACGTCACGCGGGCGCCGAACTTCGTCACCGGAGTCGGCCGAAGCAGCCGCGTGACCCGGAATCGAGAATGAACGCGCTTCCGCAGGTCGCTGAACCGGGCCGATCCTGATTCCGGCCCCGCCGCGCGAGCGACGGGGCCGGACTCTTTTCCGTGGCGATGCGGGAATGGGTCGACAGATGGTCGGGCCCGATGTCCGGGAGTGCCGTGAGTCGATCCCGGCGGGGAGTGTGCCGCGTTCCCGGCCGAGCACCGTGGCGAATTGTTTCCCTTGGAGCTTGAGCAGACGTTGAACGGCGAGCCGAGGGCATTCCACAGGGGGTCGGGGTCCGGGGCGGGCCACGGACGGTGTCCGGGCGGCGTCCTGTGGTGACGCCATGAGCGACCCGCGTCCCACCTCGGCCTTCCACGCGGCCGAGGCCGCCCCCGCGGTCACCGACCCGGCCGGCCGGCCGCCCTGGACGTCCGGGCCGCCAACGCCGGTGTGCGGCGGCCGGTGTGCGGCGGCTGCGCGCGTGGGCGCACGAGCGCCTCGCCGCGCGCCCCGGCGAGCGCGCTCCGGACCTCGACTGCGGCACCGGTTCGGTGGCCCGGACCGCGGCCGGGTCGGCCGTCGGGTCGCGCGTTCACCCGAACGGAGTAACTTGGTCGTGCTCCACCCGTCACGGTCCGGCCGTCCGAACGACCATCGAAGGACCGTGCGTACGGGACACCATGCGATGAGGTGATGGACATGCGCGAATCGTCGAACGAGGGCGTGCCGGAGTCGGCATCCGGGATGCAGCGCCAGCTCTACTCCGGGTCCGAGCGGCCCTTCGACCCCGAGGACCTCGTGATGGCGTCGGGCCGCGACGTCACCCCCGGGCGCATCGAGTGGGCCCGGCAGGAGATCGAGCGCAAGGGCGCTGCCGCGCTGGAGCGCTACCTCCCCTGAGCGGAACCGGGGCCGGCGGGCGCGGGGCCGACCTGGACGGGTCCGACCGTCCACCGGTGGCACCGCCCCCGCCCCGGCCCCGCGGGACCCCCCTTCGGCACGCCCGGTGCGGAGGGTCCGCCCGGCAGGAGGACGCCCGGCAGGACCCGGGCGACGCCGCGGAGCGGGCTCAGGCGAAGCGCAGGTTCTGGTACGAGCACGCGGAGTTGGTGCCGCTGCCGACGATCGACCAGCCGGCCGGCACCGGGTAGCCGTAGATCCGGCCGCCGGGCGTCGTGCAGCCGACGTCGGCCGTGACCGTGGCCCCGTGGGGCGCGCCGCCGAGGTAGGCGACGACGGAGGTCTGGCCGTCGAGGGACACGCCCACCAGCACCCAGCCGGCCGGAACGGTGGTGTTGGCCAGCACCGCGACCCTGGCCAGGTAGGGCGCTCCGCCGAGGAACTCGATGGTCTTCTGGCCGGTCGCCTGGTTCCGGGCGACGGCCGCCCAGCCGGCCGGGACGGGCGCGTACAGGCCGATCACGGTCTGCGTCCCGAACGGCGGGTCGACGGCGGGGACCGCGGCGGGGACCGCGAGGGCCGGGGACGCGAGGGCCGGGGCGGCCGGTGACAGCAGGGCGGCCAGCGCGAACGCGCAGGCGGCCAGGACGGGGGCTCTTCGGACGGACGCGCTGGAGCGCACGGGGACTCCTCGGTGCTCGGGACGGGAACGCGGCCGGGAACGCGCGAGAACGAGAACGGAAGGGCGGGAGGGCGGGAGGCCCGGAGCGACGGCACCCCGCCACCGGCCACGCTCCACCCCGGTGTGACCGGGCGTCAACGTCGGCCGCCCGCAGCCGGGAGCAGTCCGCGTGCACCGCCGCCCCGGCGGGAGCGGGGCGCGACCGGCCGCGCCCGGTGGTACGCCCGCCCAGCCGCCCGCACCCGCTCCCCGCACCACCCCCGGACCACCCGGATGCGGCCCGGGTACGGCCCCGGCACTGCCCGGCGGCGTCCGTTGTCAGTGCCGGTGGTGATGATGCTGTCCATGAACGACGCCGCTCTGCTCACCCCCGGCGACTACGCCGACGCCGTTGCCACCGCCGTCCGGGCGGCCGCCGCCTACTACACCGACGGCGGCACACCGCTCGGCGACGACGAGTACGACGCCCTGCTGCGCTCCGTCGCCGCCTACGAGGAGGCGCACCCGGGCGAGGTGCTGCCGGACTCCCCCACCGGGAAGGTCGCCGGCGGCGCCGTCGGGGGCGACGTGCCGCACAGCGTGCCGATGCTGTCGCTGGACAACGTCTTCTCGCCCGAGGAGCTGGCGGACTGGGCGGCCGGGCTGGAGCGCCGGCTGGGCCGCCCGGTGGCCGCCTGGTGCGTGGAGCCCAAGCTGGACGGCCTGGCGGTGGCCGCCCGCTACCGCGCCGGGCGCCTGCACCAGCTGATCACCCGCGGCGACGGTCTGGCCGGCGAGGACATCAGCCACGCCGCGGACGCGGTGCTGGGCCTGCCCGCCGTGCTCGCCGAGCCCGTCGACGTCGAGCTGCGCGGCGAGGTCCTGCTGACCCGCGAGCAGTTCGAGCACGCCAACGAGGTCCGCACCGCGCACGGCGCCGTCCCCTTCGCCAATCCGCGCAACGGCGCCGCCGGCACCCTGCGCGCCAAGGACCGTCCGTACCGCGTCGAGCTGACCTTCTTCGGTTACGGCGCGGTCGGCCTCGACGACGACCTCACCCACAGCGCCCTGCTGGAGCGCCTGGCCGCCCTGGGGGCGAACACCGCCGCCGTCACCGCCGCCCACCCGCTGCGCTGCGCCACGCTGGAGGAGGCCCAGCGGCGCGTCGAGGAGATCGCCGCGCTCCGCTCCGGGCTGCCGTTCGGCATCGACGGGGTGGTGGTCAAGGCGGACTCCGCGGCGGACCGGCGGGAGGCCGGTTCCGGTTCCCGGGCGCCGCGCTGGGCCGTGGCCCGCAAGCTCGCCGCCGAGCACAAGGTGACCCGGCTGCTGGACGTCGAGTGGAACGTCGGGCGCACCGGCATCATCGCCCCGCGCGCCGTGCTGGAGCCGGTCGTCATCGACGGTGTCACCGTCACCTACGCCACGCTCCACAACCCCGCCGACATCACCCGGCGCGGTCTGATGCTGGGCGACCGGGTCTTCGTCTACCGCGCCGGGGACGTCATCCCGCGCGTCGAGGCGCCGCTGGTCGAGGAGCGCACCGGTGACGAGCGGCCGATCGCCTTCCCCGAGGCGTGCCCGCGCTGCGGTGACGCGATCGACCGGGAGGAGCAGCGCTGGCGCTGCGTGCGGGGCCGCAACTGCCAGGTGGTGGCGTCGATCGGCTACGCCGTGGGCCGTGACCAGCTGGACATCGAGGGCCTGGGCGGCACCCGCGCCGTCCAGCTGGTCGAGGCCGGTCTGGTCGCCGACCTCGCCGACCTGTGGACGCTCACCCGCGAGCAGCTGCTCTCCCTGGAGCGGATGGGCGAGACCAGTACCGACAACCTGCTCGCCGCGATCGAGTCCGCCCGCAGCCGCCCGCTGAACCGGGTCTTCTGCGCGCTCGGCGTGCGCGGCACCGGGCGCACCATGTCCCGCCGGATCGCCGCCCACTTCGGTTCGATGGCCGCGATCCGCGCCGCGGACGCCGACACCCTGGCCCAGGTCGACGGCATCGGCACCGAGAAGGCCCGGGTGATCGTCGCCGAACTCGCCGAACTGGCACCGCTGCTGGACCGCCTCGCGGCCCAGGACGTGGGAACCGCCGTCACCGCGCCGCAGGTGCCCGTCGCGGCGGCCGCCGAGGGGGCGGCCGAGGGGCCGGCGGCGACGGACGGAGGGGGCGCGGGCCCGCTCGCGGGCGAGGCCGTCGTCGTCACCGGCAGCATGACCGGTCCGCTCGCCGCGCTGTCCCGCAACGAGATGAACGAGCTGATCGAGCGCGCCGGCGGCAAGGCGTCCTCGTCCGTCTCCAAGCGCACCACCCTGCTGGTGGCGGGTGAGAAGGCCGGTTCCAAGCGGGCCAAGGCGGAGGAGCTCGGCATCCGGATCGTCACCCCCGACGACTTCGCCGTCCTCGTCGCCGACCACCTGCCGGGGGCCTGACGGACGGTCCACCGCGGATCCCCGTCCGGGCCGGGCCCGGGCGGGGATCCGTCGTGTCCTGGGAGCGCCCCGGCGGGTTCCGCCGGCCCCGGGGCGGCCGGAACCGCGCGGAGCCGATCACCGTCTCCATGGCGAAGGTTCCTACGTACGGCAAGCAGTTCCACGGGGGGTGGACATGGCGGACGACAGTGTCCTCCGGTCGGTGATCGGGGTCGCCGCGTCGGGTCTGGGGGCGGCGGCCCTGACCGGGGTGGTGCTCAAGGTCCGGCTACGGGCGCGGACCCTGGCGGAGGGGCTGACGGCGCAGGCCCGGTGCCTCGACACCTATGTGACGGTGGAGACCCGGGGAACCGGGACGGACCGGCACACCTCCTCCGACCGGCACGTGATCATCGGGTTCACCACACCGGACGGCCAGGACGTCCGGTTCCGGGACACGTCCGGCGTCCCGCGGGTGCGGGGCGACCGGGTGCAGGTGCGGTACCTGCCGGAGCGGCCGCGGCGGGCGGTGATCGCCGACCGGCACCCGTCCGGGATCACCGCCCTGCTGGTCGCGGAGGCCGTGGTCGGCCTGGTGGTCGTCGGCATCGGGGTGACCGCCGCCGTGGCCGGTTTCGGGGGCGGGCCCGGCGGGGCGGGTGCCGACGCTCCGGCGCCGCTGACGTCCCCGGGTCCGAACGTCCCGGACCACGGGTTCCCCGACTCGGGGTGGGGCCCCAGCGGTTTCCCCACCGTCGCCGTCTGCACCCCGGGGTCCTCCGACCCCCTGTGCTTCGGCGTGTTCTCCGGTCCGCCGTCGACCCACTGAACGCCGGGCGGGCGGGGGCGTCGGTGGACGCGCCCCGCCCGCGTGGTCCGGCGGCCGGTCGGGCGGCGGTGGATCAGGGGGCGGTGAAGGTGACCTGGTCGACGGTCCGGAAGGCGCTGTTGGTGCCGGTGTAGCGGAACCGGAAGCGGGCGGTGGCGGCGCCGGCCGGGACGGTGACGGGCAGGTGCTCGACGGTGTCGAGGTCGCTGCGGTAGGACTTCACGAGCTGCGGGGCGCCGTTGTCGAAGACCACGTGAGCGTCGCCCGGGTCCCCGACCTGGACCGGGACTTCGACCCCGAGGGCTCCTTACTACGGCTACCTGCGCGAGCACGGCGTCCACCCCGGTGCCGCCGACGAGCGCATCGAGACCGTCCTCGCCACCCCGCGCGAGGCCCTGCTCGTCGGCACCCCGGCCGCCCTGCCGATGCTCCTGCTGCACCGCCGCAGCCTCGACGCCGCCGGCCGCCCGCTGGAACAGGTCCGCACGCTCTACCACGGCGACCGCTTCGGCTTCACCCTCGCCCTCGGCGCCCCGGCCGGGGGCTGACGCCCGCGGCTTCCCGGGGTCAGGAGACCGCCGGAGCCACCAGGGTGAGCGTCCGGGCGGTGGCGTCGACCTCGGTCTCCACACCGAGGGGCAGCGGGAGGTTGGGGCCGGCGTGGCCGAGGTCCACCCCGGCGAGGACGGGCAGCGGGCGGTCGCCGAGCACGTCCAGGACCACCTCGCGCAGGGCCGGCTCCGCCGCGTCGCCGGAACCGACCCGGTGCGGCGTGCCGACCACCATCGCCGCGATCCGGTCCAGGACGCCGGCCAGTCGCAGCGCGTGCAGGTCGTTCCAGACGGCGGACAGCGGCTTGCCCGTCTCCTCCCAGAACAGCACCGCCCCGTCGAAGCGCCGCGCGGGGACGGCGTACGGGGTGGCCTGGAGGGAGACGATCCGCCGGAGCAGTCCGCCGACCAGCCGGCCCCGGGCACGGCCGTCGCGCCAGCACTGCCACGGGGAGAGCGCCGGCAGCGGCCCGGCGGCGACCGGCTCGGTGAGCACCCGCGCGTACGCCTCGCGCAGGGCCCGGCGCGCACCGTCCTCCTCGGGGCCGTCCGTGAACCGCTCGCTCCACGAGTCGCCGAAGCCGTGGGTGACCATGTCGGCGTGCACGCCGACCAGGCCGGTGCGGGCGTGCAGGGCCAGCAGCAGCTGGGAGACGTCGCTGCAGCCCAGGACCGGCTTGGGGTCGGCGCGCACGGCGTCCAGGTCCAGCAGGTCCAGCCAGCCGGTCACCGCCTGCCCGCCGCTGTGCGCGAAGACCGCCCGCACCTCCGGATCGCGCAGCAGGGCGTTGAACTCCGCGGCCTGCTCGGCCGGACGGCCCGCGGCCCACCAGCGGCTGCGTGCCCCGGCGACCGACGGGCACACCCGCACCCGGAAGCCCAGCTCCTCCAGCACGGCCGTGCCACGGGCCAGCAACGGCCGATCGTCGGCTTCGAGCGGGCCGGACGGCGCGGCCACCGCCACCAGGTCACCGGGGCGCAGGGCGCGGGGAAGGAGCAGATCGGACACGTGAGGACCCCGGTTTCACAGGTGGGCGGATCCGGCCGCCGCCGGACGGGCGGGACACCCGGCGGCCGGGCAGGCCGGGCAGGCCGCAGCGCAGTCTCGCCGCCCGCCACCGCTTCGGCAACCGGATTTCGCCCCGATACGGCGTCACCGGGCCCCGGGGCCGCGGTCCGTGAACGGACGTCGGGATCGCCGTGCGCGGCGGGGCCGCCCGGGCGGCCCGGTGGGCTCGGCTGGGCGGGTCACGGCGGGCCCGCGGCCGTTTCCGCCGGGCGGCGGCGGGTGATCCCTTGCGGCCAGGGCGGCGGTGCATCCGTCCCCGCCGCCGCGTCACCCGAGTCGTCCCCGTCGCCGTCCGGAGGCCCCGCCGTGTCCCTGCGCTCCCGCCGCTGCTCACCCCCCTCCCGCCCTGACCGCCCCGCTCGCCCCGCTCCGCTGTCCGCCCGCCCCGGGCGCGCGGCCGCCGCCCTGCTCACCGCCGTGCTGGCGCTGGCGCCCGCCGGGCCCGCCTCGGCCGCGCCCCGGGACGACGACGACCTCGCGCTGCGGGCCCGGCTGCAGGAGCTGGTCGACCGTCCGGACGGCCCGCCCGGGGCGATCGCGGTGCTCCGCGACGGCGACCGGGTGCGGGTGTACCGGGCCGGGACGGCCGAGGTCGGCACCCGCCGGCCGCCCCGGATCGACGACCACATGCGCCTGGCCAGCGCCGCGAAGGCGTTCAGCGGCGCCGTCGCGCTGCGCCTGGTCGACTGCGGGCAGCTCGGGCTGGACGACACGATCGCCGAGCGGCTGCCCACGCTGCCCGCCGCCTGGGGCGCGGTGACGCTGCGCCAGCTGCTCCAGCACACCAGCGGGCTGCCGGACTACAGCAACGCGCCGGACTTCGTCGCCCTGATCCGCGCCGACCCGCACCACGTGTTCGACTCCCGGCACCTGCTGGACTTCGTCGCCGACGAGGACCTGGAGTTCACCCCCAGCTCGCAGTACCACTACTCCAACTCCGACAACATCGCCGTCGCCCTGATGGCCGAGGCCGTCACCGGGCAGCGCTACGAGGACCTGCTGGCCGCCGAGGTCTACCGGCCGCTGGGGCTGAGGCGCACCAGCCTGCCCTCCGGCTACGAGCTGCCCGAGCCGTACCTGCACGGCTACGCCGTCCAGCCGCCCGAGCCGCCGGAGGACGTCAGCACCCTGTTCGGCGCCTCGGGCGCCTGGGCCTCGGGCGGCATCGTCTCCACCCCGAGGGACTTCAGCGCGTTCGCGGCCGGGTACGCGGGCGGCCCGCTGATCTCCGCCGCGACCCGACGCCAGCAGCGGACCTTCGTCGAGGGCGCCTCCGAGCCGGCCGGCCCGGGCGCCAACCGGGCCGGGCTGGCGATCTTCGAGTACTCCACCCGGTGCGGCGTGGTGTACGGGCACACGGGCAACACCGCGGGCTACACCCAGTTCGGCGCGGGCACCCCGGACGGGCGGCGCAGCGTCACGGTGTCCGTCACCACGCAGGTCAACGAGCGGGTCGCCCCGGACCTGCTGGCGCAGCTGCGCGCGGTCGAGGAGGACTTCGTCTGCGCGCTGTCGGCCGGCTGAGGCCGGTTGAGGCCGGTTGAGGCCGGTTGAGGCCGGTCCCGCGCCGGCCGGGCCGCCAACTGTCGTAGCCGACCAATAGGTTGGTCCGGCCGGCGCCCGCCGGCGCCCGTCCCCGCGATCACCGCACCTCCGGGAGTCCGTGATGACCTCCGCCGCCGAGCACGGCGTCGCCCTGACCGAGCGCGCCATCGCCGCCGTCCGGGCCGATCCGCAGCGCCTCGTCCTCGCCCACGACCGCTTCGCCGGGCCGTGGGTGGACGGGCGGCCGCGGCCGGTGGCGCCGGAGGTGCTGGAGCGCGCGGTGTTCCCGAGCGGGCGGCCGCTGCCGCCGAGCCTGCGGCGGTGGCTGGCGTACGACAGCGGGATGCTGCGGCGCTTCGGGTGGTTCGCCGAAGACGGCACGGACGGCACGGACGGCACGGACGGCACGGACGCGCTGGTGTTCACGCCGCGTCCGCTCGGCGAGATCGCGACCGCGGAGTTCGGCGAGGGGTGGGGGGCGCCGTTCGGGGCGCTGTCGGAGCGCTTCGACGAGTGCTTCCTGCTGCCCGGCGGGTCGGATTCGCGCCGGGTGCTGGCGACCGGGCAGGCCGACGAGCACGGCGAGTACCCGGTGTTCGCGCTGGACGTCGACGACCTGCCCTGCATCGAGCTGATGTACCCGGGCCTGGACGTGTACCTCGCCGACACCGCCGGTCTGCCGCTGCGGCGCGGCCGGGGTTACTCCGGGCTCGCCGCCGACCCGGTGTACCTGCGCCGGATGCACGCCCACGCCCGGAGCCGCTTCGGCGGGCAGTTCCACGAGCTGTGCCTGGACTGGCCGGCCTGACCGGCCGTCCTGCCGCCGCGGCGGGAAACACGACAGGGGCGGAAGTCGTACGCGACTTCCGCCCCTGTCCGTTGGAGCGCCGGGCCCGGATCGAACGAACCCCTCCCACTGAAAGTGGGCGTGCTACCACTGCACCACCGACGCCTGGCCGGCGGTTCCCGACCGCTTCCGCGATCTTGTCCCGCCGACGGGGACGAAGTTACCAGCTCATGATCGGAAGAGGAAAATCGGGCGGGACGTCCCCGCCGACGGCGGGGGGGAGGCAACAGGAGAGGAAGCGGTGGACGTGACCGCGAGGACGGGGAACGTGCTCCGGGGCGAGGACGTGCCCGCGAGGGAACGCTTCGACTACTGGCGGGAGTTGATCGGCCGCACCCGGGCCAGTGAGGTGACCAGCGCGCACGCCGACGACTTCCGGGCGGAGATGCGGCGCCTGGAACTCGGGCCGGTGACGCTCCTGCGGACCTCCTTCCCCTCCACCCGGTTCCGGCGCACCGCCGGCATGGTGCGGCGCTCGGACCCCGAGGTGTACCACCTGACGCTGCTGCTGGACGGCGGCCTGGCGCTGACCCGCGACGCCCGGGGCCGCACGGAGACCTTCACCCCGGGCGACCTGCACGTCCTCGACAGCTCGGACCCCTTCGACCTGCGGGCCTCCCCCGCCCCCGGCCGGGCGGACCGCCGGGTCGAGGCCGTCGGCATCGACTTCCCCACCTGTCTGCTGCCGCTCCCGCCGCAGCGGCTGCGTGAACTGCTGGGCCGGGGGTTCTCCGGGCGCGAGGGCACCAGCGCGCTGCTCGCGGACTTCCTCGTCGGCCTCGACCGGCAGGCCGCCCTGCTCGGCGACGCCGAGGCGCCCCGGCTGGGAACCGTCGTGGTCGACCTGGTCGCGGCCTGGCTGGCCCGGGAACTGGACGCCGAAGCCGCGCTGCCGGACGACGCCCGAGGGCGCGCCCTCGTGCAGAACGTCCGCACCTTCGTCCGGCGCAACCTCCACGACCCCGAACTCACCCCGGCCGTGATCGCCGGCGCGCACCACGTCTCGGTCAGCTACCTGCACCGCCTGTTCACCCGGCACGGCGACGGCGAGACGCTCGCCGCCTGGATCCGGCGCCTGCGCCTGGCGAAGGCCCACCGCGACCTCGCCGACCCCGCGCTGCGCGGCCTGCCGGTCCAGGCCGTCGCCGCCCGCTGCGGCATCCCCCGCGCCTCCGACCTCAGCCGCGCCTTCCGGGCCGCGTACGGGCTCTCGCCCAGTGAGCACCGCCGCCGGGCGCCGGCCGAGCGCGCGGGCGACGACCACGCGGGCGGATGACGACCACGCGGGCGGATGACAACGGAACGGACGGGCCCGCGGGCGGGTGACCGGGCGGACCGTCGACGCAGTGCCAAGGAACTGTCGACGCAGTGCCAACACCGCCGGACCGCGCCCTGGCATCCTCCACGGTGGACGCCGACGGCCCGGCACGCCACGGGGGAGCGTGCCGGGCCGCCGGTCGCACGGCCGCCCGTGCGGGGGGCGGACGTAACCGACCCGGCCGCGCAGGGCGGTGGTGTCCGGCAGGCAGTGGACCCGCACGTTCCGGAAGGCCGGGTACGGGCCGGCTGTCCGCGTGGTGCCGTTCGAACAGCTCGCGTTCACGCACCACGGGGTGGTGCCGGTGGCCGTGCAGGAGCTGGTGAAGGACTGCTGGGTGCCGTCGCTGCCGAAGGTGCCGGTGCTGCAGTCGACGCCGAGCACGGCGGCGGGCGGTCCGGGCCTGGGCTGCGGGGGCCCGCCGGACGGCGCCCGCCCCGCCCGGGTGTCACGCGGTCAGCCGGCCGGGGCGCCGGACGGGGAGGGCGGTGTGGTCGCGGGCGGCCGGGCGTCGCCGGCCTCGCCGGCCCAGGCGCCGATGCCGAGGCGGCCGGTGGTGCCCAGGTCGAGTTCCGGGGTGAGCGTCACCGGGGCCGCGTCCGGGGTGGCCCGGACCCGCACGTAGGGGGCGTTCACCGGGGCGCCGTCCCCCGTGGTGTTGCGCCACACCAGGGTGGCGCGGGCGCCCTCGCCCGGGCGCAGCGCGATCTTCTGCGGCGGGGTGTCCGCGCCGGTGCCGGTGGCGATCTCGGCGCCGCCGGACAGCAGTCGTACACCGTCGACGGGCCGGTGGTCGACGTCGAGCAGTTGCAGGGTCGGGTAGCCGTCGAGGGTCACTGCGGCCGTGCCGCAGTTGCGCAGGTGCAGGCCGACCACGCGCAGGCCCATCGCGGCGTCCCCCTCGTCCGCGTACAGGCGCAGACCGGACGCCGGGCAGGGGCCGCCGGGCTGCGGGGCCTCGGCGCTGGGGACGCTGCGGACCTTGACGATCTTCAGCTGTGCGCCGGTGGCCGGCCGGGTGCGGTCGGACGGGGACAGGTCGATCCGCCGCTTCTCGGTGGCCCCCGGGGCGAGCGCGGTGACGGTGTGCGTCACGGTGTCCAGTGCGGCGCCGGTCGCCGAGAGGCGGTTGAACACCACGGTGACGTCGGACGGTTCGGCGTCCGGGTTGGTCACCTCGTACTCGGCGCAGACCGGGCCGACGGCGGCGATCCGCACCCCGCGCTGGGCGAGCCCGGACGGCTCCTGGGCGCCGGTGGGCGACGGCAGCGGTATCCCGCACGGCCCGGCGGTGCCGGACGCCGCCGGGGTGCCGTCCGCCCCGGCCGCGCCGGTCGCGCCGGCCACCCGGGAGCCGCAGCCGGTGAGCAGCGCGACGGCCGCGGCGGCGGCTGCGGCGAGTGCGGCCGACCGGCGGGCCGTCAGGAGGGCCGGGTGTTTCTCGAACTGACGCATCGGGCGAGTCGATCACGCTCCGCGCCCGAACGGCTGTGAGCCGGGCCACTCCGCGTGCAACAGGTCTGCAATGGTCCGGGGTTCGGGCGCGGGCGGGCCCCGGCTCCCCGGGGCGGGGGCCGGGGCCGGGGGGCGCCGGAGAACAGCAGCGGACGCAGCGCCGGAGAACAGCGGCGGAGCAACGGCGGCAGGGGCAGGGGCGGCAGGGGCGGTGCCGGCCTCAGAGGCGGTCGGCGTCGAGGACGGCCTGGACGAAGGCGGCGGGCGCCTCCTGGGGCAGGTTGTGGCCGACCTCCGGGAGGGTGCGGTGCAGGTAGGGGCCGGTGAAGTACTGCCGGTAGGCCGAGCCGTCGCCGGGGGCCGTGAAGGGGTCGCGCCCGGGGTCGAGGGTGACGGTGGGCACGGCGATCCGGGGGCGGGCGGCGAGTCGCTGCTCCAGGCGGTCGTAGCGGCGCTCGCCGTCGGCCAGGCCCAGGCGCCAGCGGTAGTTGTGGATGACGATCGCCGGGTAGTCGGGGTTGTCGAAGGCGGCGGCGGTGCGCTCGAAGACGGCGTCGTCGAAGGCCCAGGTGGGCGAGACGTCCTCCCAGACCAGGCGGCACAGGGCGCGCCGCTTGTCCCGGTCCTCCATGGCCAGGCGCCCGCGCTCGGTGGCGAAGTAGAACTGGTACCACCAGGTGTGTTCGGCGGCGGCCGCCAGCGGCTCCTTCTGCTTCTCGACGTCGGTGATCAGGTACCCGCTGACCGACACCAGTGCCTTGACCCGTTCGGGCCACAGCCCGGCGACGATGTCGGCGGTGCGCGAGCCCCAGTCGAAGCCGGCCAGCACCGCCCGGCCGATCCCCAGCGCGTCCATCAGCGCGACGACGTCCAGCGCCACCGCGGCCTGCTGGGCGTTGCGGGGCGTACGGGCGGACAGGAAACGCGTCGGGCCGTGCCCGCGCAGGTAGGGGACGATCACCCGGTAGCCCTGCGCGGCGAGCAGCGGGGCGACGTCGACGTAGCTGTGGATGTCGTACGGCCAGCCGTGCAGGCAGACGACCACGGGGCCGTCCGCCGGGCCGTCCTCGGCGTAGCCGACGTCCAGCACCCCGGCGCGGACCTGCCCCCGCCGGGCGAACCCGGTCCGCCCGGCGGGGGCGCCGCCCGGCGCGGCCTCCGGGGCGGGGGCCGCGGGTGCGGGGGCTGCCGGTGCGGCCTGCGCGGCCTGGGGCAGGGCGGCCAGGGACAGCGCGCTCGCGCCCGCCCCGAGCCCGACGGCCCTGGTGAAGGTGCGCCTGTCGATCATGCTCGTTCCTCCGTCGTGCGTCGCGTCGGCCCCGCGGACCGGCGGCCGGCACCACCCACTGTGGTCCGCGGGGCGGTCGCGCACATCAGTCACTTGACGCTGGGCCGGCCGACGGAGGCACCGCAGGATGACCGAACCGGGCCGACGCGCTCAGGTCCTGTGCAGGAGTTCGAGCTCGTCGGCCCGGCGGTGGTCCTTGGGCCGCCCGAGGGCGCGCCGCATGCGGATCAGGTCGTCCAGGGCGACGTACCGCACCGTCAGGCCCGCGGCGTCGGTGGCGGTCAGGGCCCGCCCCAGGCAGGCGGCCGTGTCCAGGCCGCCCCACGGCACTGCGGGCGTGCACAGGTCGCCGCTCGCCCCGGCCACCCGGTAGGAGCCCACCGGGCGGCCGAGGTCGGGAAGTTCGGCGCAGCCCGCCGCGGTGAGGGCCGCGCGCAGGGCGCGGGCCTCGGCGGGGGTGCCGTCCCAGAGCAGGTCGAGGTCTCCGGTCGGCTCGACGGAGCCGTGCATGATGCCGGCGACCTGGCCGACCACGACGGCGCCCGACCCGGCCTCCTGCAGGGCGCGCAGGAAGGGCAGCGGGTCGAACCCGATCGCCCCGTCGGTGGCGAAGGTCCCGTCGTGGACGTCGGCGTCGCCGGGCCGGCGGCCGGTGGGCGTGCGGTCACGGGTGAGTTCACCCGTACGGCGGACGGCCTCGCGCAGCCGGGGGATCGCGGTGTCGGTCATCCCCCCATCCAAGCCGCTGCGCCCCGCCGGCGCCGCCGGATTCCCCGGCCCGGTACGCGGGTCCGACGGCGGACCCTATGACCGGTAGCGGTAGCGGATCCGGCCGCGGGTGAGGTCGTAGGGGCTGAGCTCCACGAGCACCCGGTCGTGCGGGAGGATCTTGATGTGGTTCTTGCGGACCTTGCCGCTGATGTGGGCGAGCACGATGTGCCCGTTGGCCAGCTCCACCCTGAAAGTGGCATTGCGCAGGCACTCGGTGACGGTGCCTTCGACTTCGATTCCGTCTGCTGTCTTGGCCATGTCTCTCACCTCTCCGTTCGGTGGTCGGTCGTCGGTTGTCGCACGGTGTCGTCAGTCGTCGTCAGTCGTGTAAGTCCTCGTCAGTCGTCGTCAGTCGTGGTCAGTCGTCGTCAGTGTCGGACGAGTTCGAGGGTCGCGCCCGCGCGGCGGGCGCCGATGCCCTCGACGAGGGCGGTGGCGGCCGTGTTGGACTCCGCCACGTCGGCCCAGGCCGAGGCGGTGCCGGCCCGGTGCATCGATTCCAGCGCGTGGGCCAGCAGCACGCGGGCGATGCCGCGGCGCCGGTGGTCGGCGCGGACGGCGAGCATCCCGATCCGCGGCCGGCGGAGCGGGGCCACCCGCAGCAGTCCGACGTACTCGCCGTCCTGCAGCGCCACCGCGTAGCGGGCGGGGTCGACCACCGTGGTGCCGGCCGGGCAGGGCAGCACCTGGGCCGGCATCGCCGGCCAGCCGGGGCCCGCCTCGACCTCGGCGTGGACGATCCGGTCCAGGGCGCGCAGCGGGCCCTCCTGTGCCTGCCCGGCGGGCAGGACGGTCACGCCCGCCGGGGGCCGTACCGCGCCGAGGCCGGTGGCCTGCGGGTCGGTGGGCAGCAGGTAGCCCCGCTCACGGCGGACGGTGGTGAAGCCGGCCCGCTGCCAGGCGGCCGTGGTGTCCCGGTCGGCCTCGTCGGTGAGGGTGTGCAGCGGTTCGGGAAGGTCGGCCGACATCGCCGCGGCGACGCGGTCGAAGACCTCGTCGTGCCACGCGTCGACGCTGACGAAGAGCCGCCCGTCGGGCCGGCGCGAGGCGTCACCGGAGCCGACCACGCGGTCGTCCTGCACGGCGTGCCACTGGGTGTCCGAGAGCCGGGTGACCACGACCGCGCGGTCGCCGGTGCCCGGGAGGGGGCGCGCCGGGTCCGCGTGCAGCGGGTCCGGGCGCACGGGGTTGACGTGTTCGGGGTTCATGGGTGGTGCCTTTCGGGAGTGCCTGGTCTGAGGCGCTCCCGGGGCGACACCTATGTCAACCGCCCACCGTGACGGAAAGGGGGAGCACCCACATGGATACGGCCTTCATGGGTCTCACCTCCTCGCGTTCTCTCACGGCTGCGCAGACCGTAGCAGTCGCGGGCCCCCGGTCCCAACCGGTTTACGGCCGGCACCTCCGGGAGCGGCACCGCCCGGGGCGGGGATCAGTCCGGGTAGGCGTAGCGGTTGAGGGTGTCGATGAGGGTCTCGACCAGGTCGCCGAACGGTGTGATCTCCCAGTCGCGGTCGCGGTCGAAGCAGTCCCCGGACAGGAGGACGTCGGCGAGTTCGTCGGTCAGCACCCGGGCGTCCTCCTCCCCGGGCGGGGTGTCCGGGTCGAGGCTCACGCCGCCGGACTCGGCGGCGCCGCGCAGCAGTGCGAGGGACTCCTCGGGGCCGGTGAACCAGGCGGGGCGGTCGGGGGCGGGCACGGTGCGCTCCTGCGGGGTCGGACGGCCGGCGGTACGGGCCTGCGGCCGGCGACGGCGGCCGATGGTATCCGGGCGTCGCGCTGCGGCCCGCGGACGGGCCGTACGGGCGCGGCCCGCGGACGGGCGTGCGGACAGGTGTACGGGCGCGGCGCGCGGTCTGACGGCGCGGCACCGCCGCTGTCCCGCAGGATGAGACGCCCCGTCCCACCGCTGCGGGTTTCTGCCAGCATGCGGGGCATGCAGCAGCAGCTGATTACCAGCGGCGTGCCGGCACCGCGCCGGGAGGAGTGAACCTCCCCGGCCCACCGCCCGCACGCAGACCTCTCGCGCTCCGCGAGGGGTCTTTCTGCTTTCCCGGCCCGCCAGTCCCATCCACAGACAGGACCGTCGCCATGGAACACACCCGGCTCACCGTCACCCTGCGCCCCACCACCGGGACGCTCGCCCGGCTCGCCTCCACCCTCAACAACCACCGGGTCCTGGACCTCGCGTTCACCACCGCGGCGCCGGCCTCGGCCCGGGCCGTCGTGCGCGTCCCGCGGCCCGAGGCCGTCCGCGTCCAGCAGAAGCTGCGCCGGATGGTCGACGTGCTCGACGTGGCCCTGGAGCCGGCCGGCTCCGACGAGGGCGCGGCCCCGCAGGCCCCCGCGCCCTCCCCCGTCCGCTCCCCCCGGCCCGCCGAGGCGGCCGCGGTGTGACCGCCGGCCCGGCGGTCACGGCGGTCAGGCGGCACGGCGGTCAGGCGGCGCGGCGGTCAGGCGGCACGGCGGTCAGGCGGCACGGCGGTCAGGCGGCACGGCGGTCAGGCGGCACGGCGGTCAGGCGGCACGGCGGTCAGGCGGCACGGCGGGCCTGGTCGGTGATGTTGCGGGCCATGGCGCCGAAGACCAGGCCGTGGAAGGGCGCCATCGTCCACCAGTAGGCGTGGCCGGCCAGGCCGTGCGGGTGGAACAGGGCGCGCTGGCGGTAGCGCGTGCCGCCGGCCCCGTCGGGGGTGACCCGCAGTTCGAGCCAGGCCAGGCCGGGCAGGCGCATCTCGGCCCGCAGGCGCAGCAGCCGGCCGGGCTCGATCTCCTCGACCCGCCAGAAGTCGAGGGCGTCGCCGACCCGCAGGTGGTGGCGGTCGCGGCGGCCGCGGCGCAGGCCGACGCCGCCGGCGAGGCGGTCGAGGGTGCCGCGCAGGGCCCAGGCGTAGGGCAGCGAGTACCAGCCGTTGTCGCCGCCGATGCCTTCGACCACCCGCCACACGGCGGCGGGTGCGGTGGCGACGCGTCGTTCGCGCAGGTCCTGGTAGAGGCTGCCGCCGGCCCAGTCGGGATCGGTGGGCAGCGGGTCGCTGGGGGCGCCGGCCAGTGAGGCGGAGGACCAGCGGGTGGTGACCCCGGCGTCGCGGATGCGGCGCAGGGCGAGTTCGACGGCGCGGTCGAAGCCGGTGGGGCCTCCGGGCGGGTCGGGGATCCAGCGGGCGATGTCGTGCTCGTGGCAGACCACCTCGTGGCGCAGCGACTCCACCAGCGGGCGGGCGAGCGGGCCGGGGACGGGGGTGACCAGGCCGACCCAGAGGCTGGACAGGGCCGGGGACAGGACGGGCACCGGCAGGATCACCCGCCGGGGCAGGCCGGCCGCGCGGGCGTAGCGGAGCATCATCGTGCGGTAGGTCAGGACGTCCGGTCCGCCGATGTCGAAGGCCCGGTCGACCTCGGGCGGCAGGGCCGCGGCGCCGACCAGGTAGGACAGCACGTCGCGGACGGCGACGGGCTGGATGCGGGTGTCGACCCAGCGGGGGGTGACCATGACGGGCAGGCGTTCGGTGAGGTAGCGGAGCATCTCGAAGGAGGCGGAGCCGGAGCCGATGATGACCGCGGCCCGCAGTTCGGCGGTGGGCACGCCGGCGGAGCGCAGGACCCGGCCGACCTCGGCGCGTGAGCGCAGGTGCGGGGAGAGTTCGGCCTCGGGGACGCCGGCGGGCAGCAGTCCGCTGAGGTAGACGATCCGGGCGACCCCGGCCGCTGCGGCGGCGCGGCCGAAGGCGCGGGCGGCGCGCCGGTCGGTGTCCTCGAAGTCGGCTCCGGTGCCGAGCGAGTGGACGAGGTAGTAGGCGACGTCGACGTCGTCGAAGGCGCCGTCGAGGGTCTCGGGCCGGGTGACGTCGCCGGGGGCGGCCTCGACCTCGGCGCGCCAGGGCTGGTCGCGCAGGCGCCCGGGGTCGCGGGCCAGGCAGCGCACCCGGTACCCGGCGGCGAGGAGTTCGGGCACCAGCCGTCCGCCGATGTAGCCGGTGGCTCCGGTGACCAGGCAGCGCCGTCCGGTCGGGGTCGGCTCGTCCACTGTCGGCTCCTTTCCTGCGGCTGCGGCGGGGTCTTCCGGGCGGGGCCCGGTCAGCCCGGGGTCCGGGCGGGGCCCGGTCCGGGCGGCCCGGTCAGCGCAGCAGTCGTTCCAACTGGTCGAGGGCGGTGGCCAGGTCACGGGGTCTCAGGGTGCCCGGGGGGCGGCGGGGGCCGGCCCAGCCGGGGCCGGCGGCGAGCACGACGGGCCCGGTGCGGGCGCCGTGGGGGCCCCAGGTGGTGCGGGCGACGTGGTGGGCCAGCGTCCGGTCGGCGGTGCGGGCGACCTGGGACCAGAGCAGGACGGCCGGCGGTCCGGTGCGGCGCACCGCTTCCAGGAGCGCCTCGGGGGGCAGGGCGGGGCCGAACATGCGGAACGGCAGGCCGCGTTCGGCCAGGCCGGCGGCGACGGCCTCCAGCGGCAGGGAGTGCAGTTCGGTGGGCATGCCGGCGAGCAGCACGGCCGGGCCGGACGGCGGGTCGGCCCGGTCGCAGGCCCGGCGCAGGGCGGCGGCGACGTGCCAGGACAGCAGGTGTTCGACCTCGACGCAGCGTTCGCCCTCGACGGCCCACTTGCGCCCGGCCGCCCGCAGGGCCGGGGTCATGACCTCGGTCCAGGCGGTGACCGCGCCGAGGTCGTCGATGCTGCGGCGCAGGATGCGGGCGATCTCGGGGGCGTCGAGGCGTACGGCGGCGCGGGCCAGTCCCCGGCACTCGGGGCGGACGGTGCCCACCGGCAGGGTGTTGCCGCCGGGGGCGGGCACGGTCCCGGACGGCCCGGGCGGCGCGCTCGGGGCCCGGTCCGGGGCGGCGCCGCCGACGGGCGCGGACGGGTCGGCGGTGCCGGCGGCCAGGGCGACGCGGGCGGCCTCGGCGGGGGTGACGCCGCGGGCGGTGAGGCGGCACATCTCCTCCAGCACGGCCACGTCGTGCGGCTCCCACCGGCGGTGCCGCCCGGGGTCGCGGTGGGCCGGGCCGATGCCGTAGCGGCTCTCCCAGGACCGGATGGTGGTGGGCGAGACGCCGAGCCGGCGGGCGAGGGCTCCGGTGGTCAGTGCGGCGGCGGCCGCGACGGTGGGGGCGGTCACGGCCGTGAGCCTACGGCGGGGCGCGCCGGTGCGCCGCTCGGACGCGGGGACCGGCGGGGCGGGGGCAGGGGGGCGTCGCCGAGGTGGCCGCGCAGTTGGCGCAGGGCGTCGCGGATGCGGGTCTTGACGGTGCCCAGGGGGGCGCCGATCCGGGCGGCGGCCTGGGCCTGGGTGCAGCCGCCGAAGTAGACCAGGAGCAGGCATTCGCGCTGGGCGTCGCTCAGCACGGTCAGGGCGCGCCGGACGCGGTCGCGGTCCAGGGCGTCCTCGACGCGGTCGGCGACCTGGTCGAAGTCGGGGGTGTAGTCGCGCAGGGCGGCGGTGCGGTCGCGGTCGGCGGCGGCCCGGGCGGAGCGGACGCGGTCGACGGCGCGCCGGTGGGCCAGGGTGAGCACCCAGGGCAGGACCTCGCCGCGCTCGGGGCGGTAGCGCGGCGCTTCCCGCCACACCTGCCAGAACACTTCCTGGGCCACCTCCTCGGCCTGGGCGCGGTCGCGCAGCACCCGCAGGACCAGGGCGAGGACGGGGGCGGCGGCGGTGCCGTAGAGGGCCTCGAAGGCCCGTTCGTCGCCGCACGCGGTCCGGGCCATCAGCGCGCGCAGCCCGGCCCGCCGGTCCGCGGACGTCCCGGCGCCGGGTGCCTCGGGGGTCGGCACCCCGGCGCCGGGGGCTTCGGGGGCGCTCGCGCCGGGTCGCCGGTCGATCGTCGCCTGCACACTCCGACCGTCCCGCAGCGGAACCCCGGCCGGGTATTCGCAGCGTTTGCGCAGCGTTTTCGCCCGTGGCACGGCGGGCCCTGCGATCGGCTCCCCTGGAGGTCACCCGTGTCCCACTCCGCCCCTCCCGTGCGGTGCCCGAGCGGGTCCGGGCCGCCGACGACTTTCTGGCCGCCGGCTACGAGGTCCGCTTCGACCTCTCCCCCGTCGTGCTGCGGGCCGGCCGGCAGGCCGACTGGGCCGAGCCCATGTGCCGGATGGACGACGTGCTCGGCCCGGCGGTCAAGGCGCAGGCGGCGGCCGAGATCATCATGCTGACCCGCAACCGGGACCTGCACGAGGTGAACCCCGGCCGGCCCCCCAGGGCCGAGCAGGTGCTGTGGCGCCCCGCCTCCAGGAGCCCGAGCTGTCCGGGAACGGCGGCTGGAACGTGCGCTACCGGGCCCGGGCCAAGGCGGCGGCCCTGGCCGGGCTGCGTGCGCTGATCGAGCGGCACGCGCCCTGGCTGCGGGTCGGGTACGCGTTCTGGGCCCGCCCGGTGCGGTGCCCGGCGGCCGTCACGGCGCGTCCGCTGCGAGCCCGAGCAGGGCGCGGGCGGCGGCCAGGCCGGAGCGGCAGCCGTCCTCGTGGGAGCCCCAGCCGTGGTGGGCGCCGGCGAACGCGGTGCGTCCGGTGGTCAGCCGGGGCAGCAGGCGCTGGGCGGCGACGGACTCGGCCGTGTGGACGGGGTGCTCGTGGACGGTGCGGGAGATCACCAGGTCCTCGGGGACGGGGTCGTGGGGCGATTCGTTGCGGGTGACCAGGTAGTCCTCCGCGGTGTCCAGGCGCAGCAGCCGGTTGAGGTGGTGGCTGATCCGCGCGGTGCCGGCCGGGGCGGTGCAGTGCGGCATGCGGTAGTTCCAGGCGCTGCGGGCCCAGTGGTCGCGGGGCAGGACGGAGGCGTCGCGGTGCAGGACGGTGGGGGTGCTGGTGTGGCGGAACGCCGCGAGGACCTCGCGTTCGGCGCGGGTGGGGTCGGCGAGCAGTTCCAGGGCCTGGTCGGCGTGGGTGGCGATGACGACGGCGTCGGCCTCGGCGCGGCGGCCGTCGCCGGTGGTGAGGGTGACGCCGTCGAGGTGGCGGTGGACGGCCCGGACGGGGGTGTTGCGGTGGACGGTGGTGAGCCGGTCGGCGATCCGCCGCACGTACGCGGCGGAGCCGCCGGTGACGGTGCGCCAGGCCAGCGGGCCGGTCTCCGTGAGCAGGCCGTGGTGGTCCAGGAGGGCGAACAGGTGGCGGGCGGGGTGGTCGCCGGCGGGTTCGGGGGCGCGGGGCGGGGCCGCGGCGGCCAGGGGGATCAGGTAGTGGTGGAGGAAGTAGCCGGAGAAGCACTCGTCGAGGAGGAAGTCGCGCAGGGTGGGGTCGCCGGCGCCGGGGGTGGCGAGCAGGCGGCGGGCGCGGGCCCGGAAGCGCGGGATGTCGGCGAGCAGGCGCAGGTAGCGGTGGCGCAGCGGCGGGTCGGGGCGGGCGAGGAGTCCGGCCGGGCCGTCGGCGCCGGCGTAGGCGAGGCCGCAGCCCTGGCAGTGGACGGAGATGCTCATGTCGGCGTCGCGGGTGGGGACGCCGAGGTCGCTCAGGAGTCGGGCCAGGTGCGGGCTGGTGCGCTCGTCGTGGATCAGGGAGGCGGTGTCCAGGGCGAGTCGGCGGCCGTCGGGGGCGGGGACGCGCTGGGTGTGGGCGTGGCCGCCGAGGCGTCCGTCGGCTTCGAAGAGTTCGACGGCGGCGCCGGCGCGCCGGAGTTCCCAGGCCGCGGTGAGGCCGGCCACGCCCGCGCCGACGACGGCGATCCGGCGGCGTTCGGGGGTCCGCGGGGTGCGCGGGGCGGCGGGCGGTGCGGTCGTGGGTGTGGTCAACGGGGTTCCCTCCCGGTCGGCCGGTGCGGTGCGCTCGGTGCGGTGCGGCTGGGCGGCGCCCGTGCGGGGACGCATCCGGTGTTCGGAGCGGGTGCGGCGGCGGATTGGGGGCGCCTCCCGGTTCCGCGCGCCGGGGCGGGGCGGAACCGGGAGGCGGGGAGGGGGTGGCGTGGTGCCGGTCCCGGCGGGTGTCAGTCCCGGTCGGCGTCGGGCCCGGCCTGGGTGTCAGTCCCGGTCGGCGTCGGGCCCGGCCTGGGTGTCAGTCCCGGTCGGCGTCGGGCCCGTTGTCGGGGATCCAGGAGCCGTGGACGCCGGCGGTGACGCGGCGCGGCAGGTGGACGGCGGCCACCTGGTCGAGGCCGGAGGCGTCCAGGACGAGCAGCCGGGAGGTGTCCTGCTTGAGGTCGGAGACGACGGTGAGGAGGTAGCCGTCGTCCTCGCGGGTGGCGCCGGCGGCGGGGACGAAGAGGGCCTCGCTGGGCAGCCGGGCGTCACCGACCGGGCGGAGGTGGCGTTCCCCGGTGGTGCGGTCGTACTTGACGATGCCGTAGCCGCCGAGGTCGTCGTCCGGGAAGGAGACGGCGTACTGGTAGCGGTGCTCGGCGCCGAGGTAGTCCTCGTTGATGGTGGGGAACTCGGTGGCGAGGTCGTCCACGGTGTCCTCGTCGACGGTGCCGGTGTCCGGGTCGATCACCCAGCGGCGGTTGAAGGAGCGGGAGGACGGCTCGCTGCCGCGCCCGGGGGCGCCGGTCCACCAGTTCCAGGAGCGTTCGAAGCCCTCGCGGTCGACGGTGGGGCCCTCCAGCACGATCCGGCCCCGGGCGTCCTCGTAGGCGTTGGCGGCGTGCAGCATGCTGCCGGGCCGGACCGGGTACCAGCGGATCCGTCCGGCGCCGCCGGGGGTGCGCGGCATCACGCCGATCCGGGCGGGCTGTTCGTCCTTCCAGCCGTAGGGGATGCCGGAGCGTTCGGTGGGGTCGAAGGTCACGTTGCCCTCGACGAAGACCACGTGGCTGCGGGTCAGGCCGAAGTCGTGCTTGAGAGCGGCGCTCGCGCCGGGCACCTCGACGCTGCGGACGATCTCTCCGCTCGCGTCGGCGACGTGGTAGGTGAGGTACGGCGGGACGGGCGAGGAGCCGAAGAAGTGCAGCTCGCCGGTGACGGGGTCGACCTTGGGGTGGGCGGTCATCGCGGTGCGCAGCCGCCCGCCGAAGTCGTAGGCCCCGACGGTCTCCAGTTCGGGCGTCAGCTCGAAGGGGAGGTTGGCCTCGCACAGCGCCAGCAGCCGTCCGCCGTGCTCGATGACGTGGGTGCCGGCGACGCTGGCGGTCAGGTCCGGGCCGTGCTCGGTCATGTACGGGGCGCCGTCCAGGGCGGGGGTGCGCACCCAGCGGTTGCGGTACCACTCGGCGCGCCCGGCGCGCAGCCGGACGCCGTGGACCATGCCGCTGCCCTTGAACCAGTGCGTCGGCGTGACACCGGGCTTGGGGTTGTGGCCGTTGCGGACCAGCCGGCCGGTGAGCTCGGGGGGCAGGGTGCCCTCGACGGTCAGCTCGGTGGCGGTGATCTCGTCGGCGACGGGGGTGTAGTGGCCGGTGAGATAGGGCTTGCCGGTCATGGTCGGGGCCTCGCAGTCTCGGTGGGGCGGGATCGGGTGGTGGGGCGGGATCGGATGGCGGGGGGCGGGATTCGGTGATGTTCCGTCAGAGACGCTTCTCCGCACGGTTCTTGAGGCAGGTGAGCCAGCTCTCCAGGGAGGCGCGCAGGGCGTGGCCGAGTTCCTCGGGCATGGCGTCGACGGGCTCGCCGCTCCAGGACTCCTCGGTGTGGACGGTGACCTGTCCGCCGGTCTGCTCGAAGGTCCACACGTGGATGCCGTCGATGCCGTTGGCGGGGCCGCCCCAGACGATCCGCTCGCCGGGCACGAGCTCGTGGACGGTCGAGGTGATGGTCATGCCGTGGGTGCGCCAGGTGAACAGGGCGCCTTCGGCGAGCGGGCCGTGGAGGCGGGCCTGGTCGATGTCGGTGTTCCAGACGGGCCAGTCACCGATGTCGGTGTGCAGGGCCCAGACGGTGTCGAGCGGGGCGTCGATCACGGTGGACAGGCGGACGACGAGGGGGGCGGTGGGGTCGACGGTGTACATGGTGGGGTTTCCTCTCAGATATATGTGTGGTTGACCACTCACACTCGTGGCCGAAGAAACGGCGGGCGCGCGCAGCGGGTGCGCGCCCCGCCGGTGCGGGGTCCGGGGCCGAACGGGTCGGCGGCGGGTGCGGGTCAGTAGTGGGTGATGCCCGCGGACAGGGTCCTGGTCCAGGGCGCGTCCACGGCGTCCGCGCCCATCGAGACCAGCAGGTGGCAGAGCATCCCGGTGGCGAAGAACTCCTGGATCTGCCGCTCCTCGCCGCCGGAGGCGCCGCGGACGTACTCCACCAGGCGGGCGTAGCCCTGGCGGACCGCCTCGCGCACGGCCGGCTCGGAGACCGCCGCCGCCTGGGCGTGCAGCTGGATCAGCATCAGGTCGTTGTCGCTGATCAGCCGGGCGTACGACTCCCCCATCGCGTGCAGCACCACCTCCGCCGAGCTGCCCTTCGCCTCGACGGCGGCCAGCTCCAGACTGGCGCGCACCTGGACGAAGCAGTGCTCGACGACGGCGACGAACAGCGATTCCTTGCTCGGGAAGAGCCGGTAGACGTACGCCTGGGAGATGCCCGCGGCCTTGGCGACCTCGGTGGTGGTGGTCCCGAAGTAGCCACGGGCGGCGAAGGCACCGATCGCGGTGCGCAGCACCGTCTCCCGGCGCTCCTCGGCGGTGGACAACTGTCGGCGGCGTTCCGTCTGCATGTGAGTACTCAACCACTCACACTTACGGGGCGTCAAGACCCCGGATGCACCGCGGCCGCCCCGACCACCCCGACCGCCCCGGACGCACCGCGGCCGCCCGTCGGAGGGGTGCTCCGGTGGGCGGCCGCGAAGGGTCGCCGGCGGGTCAGTAGCGCAGGGCGGCGGCGATCCGCCCGCTGTCGGCGAGGGTGTCGTCGGGGACGAAGCTGACGGTGGCGCCGGTGTCGAGGGCGCGCTCGATGACCTCGTCGACGATGTCCTCGCGGGCACCGGACTGGTCGGACTCGGCGGGCACGAGGTGCTCGCCGTCGTCGCGGACGGTGGCGCGGTAGTTCTCCTCGACCACCAGCCGGTCGATCCGGCCCTCGCCGGCGGCCCGCCAGACCTCGTCCAGGCCGGCGGCGAACCCCTTGCCGCCGCGGGCCTTGTCGAGCACCGCGAGGGCGTCGGTGACCTCGCGCTCGGCCCGGGCGCGCACGGCGGGCTCGACCACCCGGCGCACGGTCTCGGCGCCGGCCTGGGCGAGGCCTCCGTGCGGGATCTGCGCGGTGGCCTGCTGGGCGATCGGGCCGACGGCGTCCAGCAGGGCGAGCGCGGCGGCCTCGCCGACCACGTACAGCGGGCGCGGGTCGGCGGCGAGCACCTTGCCGATCCCGGTGTCGGCCTGCCGCAGGAAGGTCTTGGTCTCCTCGTCGCGGAAGGTGCTGGGCGTGTCGCCGATCTGCTCCTGCCGCTCGGGGTCGGGGTTGTCGTGGACGCGCACCAGCGGGAAGCCGTCGCCGGTCTCCTCGACGACCCGCTCGCCGGTGCCGCCCCACAGCGCGACCCGGTCGGCGGAGACCGCGAGCACCCAGTGCGGGCGCTCGGCGGCGTGCGCGGCGACCAGGTTGCGGGTGAGGAAGGTGTCGGACACGACCACCCGGGCGGGGGCGGTGCGCCCGAGTGACCAGACCCGGTGCTCACCGGGCGCGACGAGGACCGCCAGGCCGTCCTCCGCGTGCACCAGGTCGACCTCGGCCGCGGCCCGGTCGAGCTGTTCCAGCACGTCGATCCGCTCGGCCCGGGACACCGCCGGGTCGGCCTGGACCCGCTCCTTCGCCTCGGCCAGCAGGTTGCGCAGCCGGACCGGGTCCTGCGCGTTGTCCGGCTCCCGGCGGTGGGTGGGCATCAGGATCGACACCACCGGGTAGGGCCGGGGCCGGCGCAGTTCGGCGAGGACGGCAGGGCTGAGGGCGGGGTGCATGGAGACCCTTTCCGAAGGCGGTTCGGCCTTCTGTGCGTGGACGCGCGAAGCCTGGCGCTGCTCCCCCCAAATGCCCTCAATCTACAGATCTGCGGCTTTCCGGCGCGCGGAAAGGGCTCCGGAGCGCGCGGCCGGGACCGCCCCGGCCGGGCCTGTTGGGGCCCCGGACGCGCGGCGCCCCGCCGGCGCCGCCCGGGCGGGGGCGGGCGGCGGCGGGACGCGGCGGTGGGTCAGAACCGGACGTCGGTGCAGGAGTAGAAGGCGTTGCCGGTGTCGGCGATCTCCCAGACGGCGACGATCACCTGGTGGCCGGTGCGGCCGGTGGGCAGGGTCGCGGTGTGGGTGGTGGTGGCGGCGGGCCGGCGGCCGTTGTAGGGGACGGTCAGGAACGGGGTCAGGTCCAGGGCGGCCCGGGTGATCGGCTGGGAGGCGTCGTAGCCGGGCTTGGTGAGGTAGTACGTGAAGTTCGTGGTGGAGTGCCGGGCCTCGATCTCCCAGGTGAAGGTGAGCTGCCGGCCGGCCGTCACCGTGGTGGTGGGCCAGGTACCGCCGCGCGGGTCGTCCAGCGGCGCCCACCGGGCGTCCCCGCCGGCGCAGATGGTGCCGTCGGCCGGGCCGCGGCCCGGGAAGCCCTTGGGGCCCTCGACGCTCTGCGGCTCCCACTGGATGTCGCCGCAGTCCCAGGGGACGGCGTTGGCCCCGCAGAGTGCGGAGCGGCTCGGCGGCTGGTTGACGAAGCCGTGCGACTGGGCGGGCAAGGCCGTCGCGATCGGCAGGGCGATCGCGGCCGCGGTGGCCGCGATCAGGTGGCGTGTGCGCATGGTGCTCCTCCGTGGGGGTGGATGGAGTGTGCGCCCGGCGCGGGGCGTGCGCGTGGGGGTGCGCGTGGGGCCCTGCCATGACATGGCATGCTCGCGCCAGACCGGTTGCGGACACCGTAGGAGCCGCCTTCCCGCGCGTCAATGGTCTGAACCATTCCGGCGCCACCGTGCGGCCGCCGGGGTGCCGCGCGGACGTCAGGGCGTCGCGTGAACTCCGGGGCGAAAGATACTTGCACAAGCTTTATATAAGCTCTAGCCGATATTTCATTTCATGGCGTATCCTGACTGGAGTACATCCACATCCGGAAGGAGACCAGGCCCCATGACCGCCACGGACCCCGCGCTCACCGCCCTCGCCAACGGCTGGGGCGCACTGTCCCTCCTGCACGGCAGGATCGAGTCCCACATCGAGCGCGCCCTGCAGTCCGGGCACGACCTGAGCGTGCGGGAGTACTCGCTGCTCGACGTGCTCAGCCGCCAGCACGACGGCGAGGGCGGGCACCTGCAGATGAAGCAGGTCGCCGACGCCGTCGTCCTCAGCCAGAGCGCCACGACCCGCCTGGTCACCCGGCTGGAGGACCGCGGCCTGCTGCTGCGCTACCTGTGCCCGACCGACCGCCGCGGGATCTACACCAACGTGAGCGAGGACGGCCTGAAGCTCCTGGAGGAGGCCCGGCCGACCAACGACGCCGCCCTGCGGGAAGCGCTCGACGAGGCCGCCCGCAACCCCGAGCTGGCCTCACTGGTCGAGGCCGTCGAGGCCGTGGACGCCGCTTCGTCCCGCACCTGACCCCGGGCGGCCCGCCGGCCGCTCCCCCACCCGACCGGGCCCGACCCGCCCCTGCCGCCCCGCGGCACGGACGCGTCGGGCCCGGTCGCGTTTCCCGGCACCCCGCCACCGACACGGGCCCGGCGCCACCGACACAGGCCCGGCACCGGCCCGACCGCCCCGGCCGGAACACCCCCGACCGGAACGCCCCGACCAGGCCCCATGGCGCACGCCTCCTGTCAGCGTTTGCACTTATCGCGCGTCTGCAACTATTGTGAAAGCACGCTAGGCGCCCACTCAAGCAACCGCACGGAAGGGACGGCCCATGCCTCTCGCTCTCCTCGCCCTGGCCATCGGCGCGTTCGGGATCGGGACCACCGAGTTCGTGATCATGGGCCTGCTGCCCCGGATCGCCGGCGACTTCGGCGTCTCCATCCCCAGCGCGGGCCTGCTGGTCACCGGCTACGCCCTCGGTGTCGTCCTCGGCGCGCCGCTGATGACCGCGCTCGGCACCAGGATCAACCGCAAGACGATGCTGATGCTGCTGATGGGCCTGTTCGTGGCCGGCAACCTGCTCTCCGCGTTCGCCCCGACCTTCCCGCTGATGCTGGCCGGGCGCATCGTGACCTCCCTGGCCCACGGCGCCTTCTTCGGCATCGGCTCGGTCGTCGCCGCCGACCTGGTCGCCCCCGGGAAGAAGGCCGGCGCCATCGCCACCATGTTCACCGGACTGACCGTCGCCAACATCGTCGGCGTGCCGCTGGGCACCTTCGTCGGCCAGGCCGTCGGCTGGCGCACCACCTTCGGCGGCGTCGCCGTGCTCGGCGTGCTCGGACTGCTGGGCATCGCCAGGCTGGTGCCCGCGATGCCGCGCCCCGAAGGCGCCCACCTGCGCCGCGAGCTGACCGCCTTCCGCAACCCGCAGGTGCTCCTCGCGATGGCGATGACCGTGCTCGGCTTCGGCGGGGTCTTCGCCGCGATCACCTACGTCGCCCCGATGATGACCGACGTCGCCGGCTACTCCGAGGGCGCGGTCACCTGGCTGCTGGTGCTGTTCGGCGTCGGCATGTTCCTCGGCAACCTGCTCGGCGGCAGGTACGCCGACCGCAAGCTGATGCCGATGCTCTACACCACCCTCGGCGGCCTCGCGGTCGTGCTGGCCCTGTTCACCCTCACCGCGCACGACAAGGTCCTGGCCGCCGTCACCATCCTGCTCGTCGGCGCCCTCGGCTTCGCCACCGTCCCCCCGCTGCAGAAGCGGGTCCTGGACCAGGCCCACGGCGCGCCCACCCTGGCCTCGGCCGTCAACATCGGGGCGTTCAACCTCGGCAACGCGCTGGCCGCCTGGCTCGGCGGGACCGTCATCGCCGCCGGCCTCGGCTACACCGCCCCGAACTGGGTCGGCGCCGCCCTCGCCGCCGCCGCGCTCGTCCTCGCCTTCTGGTCCGCCGCCCTGGAGCGCCGCGACCGGGCCGCCACGACCGTCACCCCGGACGCCGCACCCCGCGCCGCCGCCCTGCACCACTGACCGGCGCCCCGCACCACCCCCACCGCACCACCCGCACCGAGCACCACCACCCCCACCACCCGCACCGAGCACCACCACCCCCACCACCCGCACCGAGCACCGCACCGCACCACGGGAGAACCACCCATGAGCACCACCACCGCCGTCGCCCCGCTGACCATCACCGACGCCGAGACCCTCGTCTCCGCCGCCCGCGCCGCCGCCGAGGCGGCCGGGGTCGCGGTCGGCGTCACCGTCCTGGACGCGGGCGGGCACCTGCTCGCCTTCCGCCGCGACGACCGCGCCGTGCTGATCTCCGGCGAGACCAGCACCCGCAAGGCCTACACCGCCCTCCAGCTGAACGCCCCGACCGCCGACCTGGTCGACCTGGTCAAGCCGGACGGCCCGTTCCACTCCCTGTCCACCGCGCTGGACCGCCCCCTGCTGTTCATCGCCGGCGGCATCCCCGTCCACCGCGACGGCCGCCTGATCGGCGCCATCGGCATCGGCGGCGGCGCCCCCGAGCAGGACCACGCCTTCGCCACCGCCGCCCTGGCCGAACTCCGCTGAGGCACCGCGCCCCCGGACGACACGGGCGGGGCGGTGCGGCGGGGACACCTCCCGCCGCACCGCCTCGCCCGTACCGGGCAATTTCCGCCGCGTCCCGCGGCCGGTCGCGCACGGCGGCGCCCCGGTGTGGCAGGCAGGAGGACGGCGGCCCCGCCCGTGCCGGGCGCACGGGCCGCCGTTCCCCCGCGACCGAACGGAGCCCCCATGCGCCGACGCCACGGCGTCCTGCTGACCGCCGCCCTCCTGGCCCAGCTCGCCGCCGGCCCCTCCCACGCGGCGGCCCCCGCCCCCGCCGGGTGGGAGAGCACCGACCAGTGCGGGGTGGTGCGCAGCGGCGACACCCCGCTCGGCGGCGCCGAGGTGACGCTCTACCAGGCCGGGGACGGCGAGGGTGCCGCGCCCCGGGTACTGGCCCGTGCCCGCAGCGCCGAGGACGGACGCTTCACCCTCGACTACCGCCGTCCGCACGACCCGCGCGCCGTGCTGTACGTGCTCGCCGACCTCGGGCGCCCCGCGGGCCGGGCCCCGCAGGGCGCGCCGCCGGACGGGGCCGGGCCGGACGGGGCCCGGCGGGGCGGGCCGGCCGTGCTCGCCGCGGTGCTCGGCGGCGCCGCCGCCCCTCCCGAACTCGTCGTCAACGAGCGCACCACCGTCGCCGTCGCCTACGCCCTGTCCCGCTTCACCGGCCCGGACGGCGTCTCCGGCCCCCACCCCGGGCTGCAGAACGCCGCCGCCGTCGCCCACAACCTGGCCGACACCGGCACCGGCGACGTCGCCGCCCTGCTCGCCGCGCCGCCCAACGGCGCCCTCACCTCGACCATGGCCGAGTTCAACACCCTGGCCGACCTGCTCGCCGCCTGCGTCACCGGCGGCGCCTGCGACCGGCTGTTCGACCTGGCCCGCAGCCCCGGCCACGACCGGCCCCGCGACACCCTGCGCGCCGCCGTCGACATCGCCCACGACCCCGGGAACAACGCCGCCGGCCTCTTCGACCTCGCCGCCACCACCCCGACCTACCGGCCGGCCCTGCCCGCCGCCCCCGACGCCTGGACCGTGGCCCTGCGCTACGACGGCAACGGCCGGGAGCTCGACGGCCCCGGCAACATCGCCTTCGACGCCGACGGCAACGCCTGGGTCAGCAACAACTACCGCTACGGCGCCGACCCCGCCGTCCCGGTCTGCGGCGGCCGCACCGTCCTGAAGTTCACCCCCGCCGGCCGGGACGCCCCCGGCGCGCCCTACCGCGGCGGCGGCCTGTACGGCGCCGGCTTCGGCATCACCGTCGACGCCCGGGGCAGTGCCTGGGTCGGCAACTTCGGCTTCCAGGGCGACGGTTGCCCCGTCGACCCGGCCCCGCTGGAGCGCAGCGTCTCCCGGTTCGCTGCGGACGGCACCGCGCTCTCCCCGCGCGAGGGCTGGCGCGGGGGCGGCATCGTCCAGCCGCAGGGCATGGCCGCCGACCGGGCCGGCACGGTCTGGGTCGCCGACTGCGGCGGCGACAGCGTGACCCGGATCCCGGAGGGCGACGCCACCCGCGCCCGGGAGGTCCCCACCCCCGCCCTGAGCAAGCCCTTCGGCGCCGCCGTCGACCCCGCCGGGCGGCTGTGGGTCAGCGGCAACGGCAACGACAGCGTCCAGGTCCTGGCCGCCGACGGCACCCCGGAGCGGACCGTCACCGGCGGCGGCCTGCGCCGCCCGCTGGCCGTCGCCACCGACAGCAGGGGCTACGCCTGGGTCAGCAACAGCGGCATCCTGCCGGTGCCCTGCGGGAACACCACCGCGGACGACTTCGCCGCCGCCGTCGGCACCGACACCGGCTCCGGCCCGCTCCCGGGCGCCTCGGTCACCCTGATCGGGCCCGACGGCACCCCGGCCCCCGAACCTTTCACCGACGGCGGCCTGTTCCTGCCCTGGGGCGTCGCCGTCGACGGGGACGACACTGTCTGGGTCGCCAACTTCGGCGGCCACCGCGTCGCCCGGCTGTGCGGCACCGACCTCACCGCCTGTCCGCCCGGGTTCCGCACCGGCCAGCCGATCTCCCCGCCCGGCACCGGGTATCCGAGCGACGGCCTGGAGCGCAACACCGGCCTGCAGATCGACCCCTCGGGCAACGTCTGGCTGGCCAACAACTGGCGCACCGTGCCCGTCCGGACCAACCCCGGCGGCCACGAGCTGGTCGTCCTGGTCGGCGCCGCCGCCCCCGTCCGCACCCCCCTGCAGGGCGGACCCGCCCGGCCCTGACCGGGCGCTGACCTGCGGTTCCCCGCGGCGCCGGCCCCACTGCGGGGCCGGGGCCGTAGGGGCGACTACCCGCCGGTACCGGTGGCCGCGGCGCGCCGTCGGGAACACTGCGCCGATCCGGCGCACCAGCGCGCAGCAGACCCGGGAGCCGTCCATGCCGCCGTCCGCCCGCCAAGCCCCTCCGGCCGCCGCGAGCCCGACCGAGCGGGCGGCGCTGCGCCGTCTGGGCGAGTGGTGCGCCCGCCACACGGTGATCGTCATCGTGCTGTGGATCGTCGCCCTGGCCGGGGTGCAGGCCGCCAACAAGACGATCGGCGGCACCTACTCCGACGACTTCTCGCTGCCCGGTACCCAGGCGCAGCAGGGCCGTGACGTCCTGCAGGCGCACGAGCCGGCCGCGGCGGGCACCAGTTCGCAGGTGGTGCTGCACGACCCGGCGCAGCTGGGCGGTTTCCAGCCGCAGATCGCGCAGGCGGTCTCCTCGCTCCAGCAGTTGCCGCACGTGGTGTCGGTGCAGAGTCCGCTGCCGCCGCCGGGTCAGCCGTCCCCGCCGGGCGGTCCGCTGTCCGCCGACGGGACGACCGGGTACATCACCGTCCGGTTCGACACCGCGCCGACGCTGCTGGGCACCGAGTACCTGGCCGGGGTGGACGAGGCGGTGGCACCGCTGCGGGAGGCCGGGGTGCAGGTGGAGTACGGGGGGCCGCTGGGCGAGCTGGCCCGGCCGGCGCCGGACGACCGGGCCAGTGAGGCGATCGGGTTCGCGGTGGCGATCGTGGTGCTGCTGGTGGGGTTCGGCAGTGTCGTCGCGGCCGGGCTGCCGCTGTTGACGGCGTTGTTCGCGGCGGTGGTGGGGCTGGGGGTGCTGGGGCTGATCGCGGCGCTGTCCACCTTCGCGACGGTCGCGCCGACGCTGGCGACGATGATCGGCATCGGGGTGGGCATCGACTACGCGCTGTTCCTGCTGACCCGTCACCGGCAGAACCTGATGGACGGGGTGGATCCGGTGGCCTCCGCGGGGCAGGCGGTGGCCACCAGCGGGCGGGCGGTGCTGGTCTCCGGCTGCACGGTGATCATCGCGTTGTCCGGGCTGTCGGTGTCGGGGATCTCCTTCATCGCCAAGCTGGGTGCGGCGGCGGCGGTGACGGTGGTGTCGGCGGTGCTCGGGGCGCTGACCCTGCTGCCGGCGCTGATGGGGGCGATCGGGCGCCGGATGGACCGGGTGTGCGTGCGCCGTCCGATCGCCGAGGCCGGCGGTGACGGGGGTGTGGAGGGCGGGAGCTGGCACCGCTACGCCCGGCGGGTGGAGGCGAACCCGTGGCGGTACCTGGCCGTGGGGGTGGCGGTGCTGGCGGTGCTGTCGATCCCGTTGTTCTCCATCCAGCTGGGTCACATCGACGACGGCGCGGACTCCACCTCCTTCACCGACCGGCGTGCCTACGACCTGATGTCCGCGGCGTTCGGTCCGGGGTCGAACGGGCCGCTGACCGTGGTCGTCGACCAGAGCGCGGTGCCCGCCGGGTCGCGGCCGGCCGTGCTGGCCGCGGTGCAGCAGTCGCTCACGGGTGTGCCGGGCGCCGCGAGCAGCACGCCGTTGCAGACCAGTCCGGACGGCGCGGTGCTGTTCGGCACCGTCGTCCCGGCCGACCGGCCGCAGGACCGGGCCACCACCGACCTGGTCAACCGTCTGTCGGACACGGTGCTGCCGGACGCGGTGGCGGGCACCGGGGCGAGGACGTACGTGACCGGGAACACCGCGGCCCAGGTCGACTTCCTGGACATCGTGGCGAGCCGGCTGGCCCTGATCATCGCGGTGGTGGTCGGGCTGGCCTTCCTGGTCATCCTGGTGGTCTTCCGGGGCCTGCTGGTCGCGGTCAAGGCGGCGGTGCTCAACCTGTTGTCGATCGCGGCCTCGTACGGGGTGGTGGTGGCGGTGTTCCAGTGGGGCTGGGGCGGGCAGGCGCTGGGGGTCTCGGGGAAGGTGCCGATCGAGAGCTACGTGCCGATGATGATGTTCGCGATCGTCTTCGGGCTGAGCATGGACTACGAGATCTTCCTGCTGTCGCGGGTGCACGAGGCCTGGCTGCGCACGGGGCGCAGCCGGGACGCGGTGGCGCACGCGCTGGAGATCACGGCGCGGGTGATCACCTGCGCGGCGTTGATCATGGTCAGTGTGTTCGCCGCGTTCATCGTCAGCGACAACATCGTGATCAAGATGATGGGGCTGGGCCTGGCGGTGAGCGTGCTGGTGGACGCGACGGTCGTGCGGCTGCTGCTGGTGCCGGCGGTGATGACGCTGCTGGGGGCGAAGGCGTGGTGGACGCCGCGCTGGCTGGACCGGGTCCTGCCGCACCTCGACACCGAGGGCGAGGGCGAGCGGGCGTAGCGGCCGGGCAGGCCGTGGACGCCGCTGCGGACGCCGGCTGGGCCGTCGGCCCCGCGCCGGGCGGCGGGCCCCGACGCGGGGCCGCCGCCCGTTCGTCGCCGGGCCGTCAGCGGCGTCGGCCGACGTGGAGCGCCGCGCCGCCGGCCGCGACCAGGACCACGGCGCCCAGCGCGGCGGCGGTCAGCAGGCCGTCGTCCGATCCGGTGGCGGCCAGCGTCGGGGCGGGCGTCGGGGTCCGGGACGGTGTGCCCGGCCCGGTCGGGGACGGCGCGGGGGCGGGGGCGGCAGTCGTCGGGGCTGCGGTGGTCGGGGCGGTCGTCGGGGTGGACGGCACCGGGGCGGGGGTCGTCGGGGTGGACGTCGGGCCGGCCGTGGGCGCGGGGGCGCAGGCGGTGCCGCCGTTCCAGGAGGCGATCGCCAGGCCGGAGAACGGCTCGTCCGGGTAGTGCGGCAGCGGGTGGTCGCTGTCGCTCCCGTCGTACTTCTCACCGACCGCGTAGAGGGCCAGTTCGCCGTAGCAGCGCGGCAGGTGGCCGGTGACGTCGAGGGTGTCGCGGTAGTGCTCGCGGGTGAGCGTCGTGGTCGCCCAGCCGAGGAAGGCCTGGCGGCCCGAGGTGGCCCAGGTCGGGCCCTGGGCCTCGTAGGAGCCCAGCGAGACGTGGTAGTCGCAGCCGGCGGCCGGTTCTCCGGCCAGTCGGACCTGGACGGTGGCGGACTCGGCGGGCATCGTCGCGCTGTTCGTCCAGTGGGCGCCGCTGTCGACGGAGTACTGGAGCGGTGCGCGCCCGCAGTCGGGGGCGGCGTGGGCGGCGGGCGCCGCGAGGGCGGCGCCGCCGGCAGTGAGGGCGGTGAGGGCGACGGCGGTGAGCGCCGGCAGGCGGCGCGGGTGCGGGTGCATCGGGAACTGCTCCTGGCGGGTGGATCGGGTCGGGGAAGGGTGGGGCTGCGGGGCCCGGGCGGTCCGGCGGGCGTCGGCCCGCGGGGCTCACCGGGTCGCGGGTGACGGGTCGGCGGGGTGCGGCGCGGCGGGGTGCTCCCCGGAGCCGTCGCCCTCGATGTCGATGTGCGGCAGGAGGCGGTCGAGCCACCGGGGCAGCCACCAGTTCCCGTCGCCGAGCAGGACCATGGTGGAGGGGACCAGCAGGCCGCGGACGACGGTGGCGTCCAGGGCGACGGCGGTCGCCAGGCCGATGCCGAACATCTTGACGACCGGGTCGTCGGAGAGCAGGTAGCCGAGGAAGACGGCGACCATGATCAGGGCGGCCGAACTGATGATCCGTCCGGTGCCGGCGAGTCCGGCCACCACGGCGCGGCGGTTGTCCCGTTCCTTCAGGTAGCCCTCCCGCACGGCGCTGAGCAGGAAGACCTCGTAGTCCATCGACAGGCCGAAGAGCACGGCGAACATCAGCAGCGGCACGTAGCCGGGCACGGGCACGGCGCCCTCCAGGCCGATCAGCCGGGCGCCGTGGCCCTGCTGGAAGACCGCGGTGAGCACGCCGTAGGCGGCGGCGACCGAGACCAGGTTCATCACGGCGGCCTTCAGCGCGACGACCGGCGAGCGGAAGGCCAGCAGCAGGAGCAGGCCCGCGACGGTGAGGACGAAGCCGACGACGAGCGGCATGCGCTGCGCGATCCGCGCGTTGAGGTCCGCCTGGGCGGCGGGGGTGCCGCCGACGTGCAGCACCTGGCCGCTTCCCGCGGTGGCGGCGGGCAGCACCTGCGCGCGCAGGCGGTGGACCAGGGCGGTGGTGGCGGGGTCGGCGGGGGCGGTGGCCGGGGTGACCTGCCAGCGGACGGTGCGGCCGTCGGCGGCGGGCGCGGGCGGGCTGACGGCGGCGACGCCCTCCGCCCCGCGCAGCGCGGTGGTCACGGCCGCGGTCCGGGGGTCGGCGGTGCCCGCGGGCGCCGGGGCGGGCAGGACGTCGACGACCTGGAGCACGCCGTTGGCGCCCGGGCCGAAGGCTTCGGCCATCCGGTCGTAGGCGGTGCGGCTCATGCTCCCGGCGGGCTTGCTGCCGGCGTCCAGCTGGCCGAGGTGCAGGCGGGCGGCCGGGACGGCGAGGGCGCCGAGCAGGGCCAGGCCGGCCAGCAGCAGGGGCCAGGGCCGGGCCGCGACCAGGGCGGCGATCCTCCCCCAGCCGCGCGGGCGCCCGCCGGGGGCCGGGGCGGCCGCGCGGGGGGTCAGCCGCCGGCCGAGCAGGACGAGGGTCGCGGGCAGGAGGGTGAGGTTCACGCCCAGCGCCGTGACCACGGCGATCGCGGGGGCGAGCGCCAGGGCGTACAGCAGCGGCAGTCCGCCCAGGGCCAGTCCGGCGAGCGCGGCGACGACGGCACTGCCGGCGAAGGCGACGGACTTGCCGGAGCCGGCGGTCGTGCGCACGGCGGCGTCCTCGATGCCGGCCCCGGCGGCACGCAGGTCCCGGAAGCGGGTGAGGCCGAAGAGGGTGTAGTCGATGCCGACACCCAGGCCGATCATGGCGGCGATGGTCTCGCCGGCCTCGGGCACGTCCATCAGGTGCCCGGCCAGGCCGAGGACGGGCAGCGCGATGCCGAGGCCGATCACACCGGCGAGCAGCGGCAGTGCGGCGGCGACGGGGCTGCCGAGGGTGAGGGTGAGGATCACCAGGGCGGCGCCGAGGCCGATGGCCTCGCTGCGCCCGGTGCTCCCCTTGTCGACCGCGGCGGCCAGGTAGCCGCCGGGGGTGACCTCGACGCCGGCCGCGGTGGCCGGGGCCGCCGCGGCGAGCACGGCAGCGGTCGTCGCGGGCGTCACCTCCCGTCCGGTGACGTCGAGTTCGACCGAGAGGTAGGCGGTGTGGCCGTCGGCGCTCATGGCGCCCGCGCCCGCCGGGTCGTAGGGCGTGGTGACGGCGGCGACGTGCGGGACGGCGGCGACGGCCGCGGCCGCGCCGCGCACCGCGGCGGCGGTGGCCGGGTCGGTGAGGGCGGGGCCGCCGGCCGGGGTGTGGAGCAGGACGGGCTGCTTGCCGGAGGCCGGGGCGGGGAACGCGCGGTCGGCGAGGTCCCGCGCGGCCTGGCTGTCGCTGCCGGGGATGGAGACGGCCTCGCTGGTGACGCGCCCGAACGTCGCGAGGGCGGTGAGCGCGGCGGCCGCCAGCAGCAGCCAGGCCGCGACGACCCGCTTGGGCCTGCGGGCGCACCAGCGCCCCACAGTGGTGAACATCGGCGACGGACAGCCCTTCTCGTGCGGCGGGAGGCGCGATCGGGCCCCCGCCAAACTCATTGCACTCTCAGTGCAACGCGTACACTTGCACTCACGGTGCAACAATGTCAACGAGAGGGCGAGGAGCCCACGTGAAACGGACCGAGGCCGCCGCGCCCGTCCCTGACGGGCGCACGGAACGCGGGCGCCAGACCCGCGAGAAGATCGCCGACGCCGTGCTGTCGCTGCTCGACGAGAACCAGGCGCACTTCCCCGCCGACAAGGTGGCCGAACGGGCGGGCGTCTCACGCCGGCTGGTGTTCCACCACTTCGCGGACATGGCCGAACTGGCCGAAGTCGCCGTCGACCGGCGCCTGGAACAACTCGCGGCCCAGATCAGGCCGTTGCCCACCGAGGGGCCGCGCGAAGTGCGGGTGGCGGCCATCACCGAACAGCGCGCGCGCATCCTGGAGGGCGTCACCCCGGCCAGGCTCGCCGTCATGCGGTTGGAGAACCCGTCCCCCCGGGTCCTGGAGGCCGTCCGGCAGATGCTGGACTTCGCCCGCCTGCGGCTCGCACAGGTCTTCGCGGCGGAACTCGACCCGCTCCCCGGGCCCGCCCGCACGGACCTGCTCAACTCCCTGGACGCGGTGACCACCTGGAGCGCCTGGCACCACTGGCGCGACAGCGGCCTGAGCGTCGAACAGGCGCGGCACACCATGGCCGCCGCCGTGCACGCGCTCCTCACCGGCGCCGTCGGGGCGGAGGGGGCGGACGGACGGGGATGAACCCCGGCCCCGCCCGACGGGGCCGGCGCCCGGCGCGCGGGGGGCCGGGCGTGGCGGGGGGAG